>NZ_JBZAYE010000669.1:0-3796 GCF_058244205.1 Variovorax sp. 20P10.2.4 | reverse complement strand
GCTGCCGGGCAGGTGGCGGCCCGCAATGGAGCGCAGCCGGCCGTCGCGCAGTTCTTCCTCGATCAGGAAGCGCGGCATGTGGCCCCAGGCCAGGCCCAGCAGGATCACCTCCTTCTTCATGAGCTGGTCGGCCACGGTGCACTGGTGCGCGCCCTCGATCAGGAAGTGGTCCTGGGGCGGCGTGTGGCGCGCCGTGTCGCGCATCACGCACTGGGTGTAGGCGCGCATGCGCTCGGGCCCCGGCGCGCGCGGCAGCGGCTCGGCCAGCAGGGCCGGCGCCACCACGGGCACGAAGGGCACCTTGCACAGGTCGATCCATTCGAGCCGCGGATCGCGCTTGTCGATGCCGTGCAGGATCAGGTCGGCCTCGCCGTCGAACAGCCGCTCGGCCGGACCGGCCACCGCCTCGAAGTACAGCGCGAGCCGCGTGCCCGGGCACTGCGCGAAGAAGCGCGCCAGCATCGCCAGCACCTGCGGCCGCGGGCACAGGTCGCCGATCACCACGCGCAGCTCGCTTTCCTCGCCCACCGCGAGCTGGCGCGCATGGCCGCGCAGGCCCTCGAGCTCGCGCAGCAGCGACTGCGCGCGCGCATGGAAGGAGCGGCCGGCCTCGGTGGGCTGCACGCGGTAGCCGCCGCGGTCGAGCAGCACCAGGCCCAGTTGCCGCTCGAGCTTGGCCACGGCCGCGAACACCGCCGGGTGCGAGCGATGCAACTGCGTGGCGGCGGCCTGGAAGCCGCCCGCGCGCACCACCGCGTCGAAGCATTGGAGGTCATGCAGGGTGAATTCGCTCATGTTCGATTTGCTGACAAGGATTGATCGAACTTTGTAATTTCTTTCGCCAAGGGGCGCAACTACGATTTGTGCCACGGTGATCGCCGTTGCAGGGGCCCCGGGGCTCCGAAGCCATGCCAAGGAAAGCACGCCATGAGCCACTTCACCCACACCACTACCGCCGGCGACGGCGCCCGCATCGCCTACCGCTTCGATGGCGATGCCGGCAAGCCCGTGCTGGTGCTGTCGAACTCCATCGGCACCACGCTTTCGATGTGGAACGGCGAGGTCGAGGCGCTGGGCCGGCATTTCCACGTGCTGCGCTACGACACGCGCGGCCATGGCGGCTCGGGCGTCACGCCGGGCGCCTATTCGATGGACCGGCTCGGGCGCGACGCGATCGAGCTGCTCGACGCGCTGGAGATCGAGCGCGCGCATTTCCTCGGCCTCTCGCTCGGCGGCTTCATCGGCCAGTGGCTGGGCGTGCATGCGCCCGAGCGCATCGACCGGCTGGTGCTGGCCAACACCTCCTCGTGGCTCGGCCCGGCCAGCGTGTTCGACGAACGCATCGTCGGCGTGCTCGCCGCCCCCGACATGAAGGAGACGGCCGAGGGCTTCCTGCGCAACTGGTTCCCCGAGCGGCTGCTGACCGAGAACGGCCCCGTGGTGCAGGCCTTGCGCCAGGTGCTGCTCGAGATCGACCCGCAGGGCCTGGCCGGCGCGCTCGCCGCCGTGCGCGACGCCGACCTGCGCCGGCCCATTGCGCTGATAGAGCGGCCCACGCTGGTGATCGCGGGGGAGTTCGACCCGGTCACGGCCGCGAGCCATGGCGAGCTGATCGCGGCCACCGTGCCGGGTGCGCGGCTGCTGACCTTGCCCGCGGTGCACCTGTCGAACGTGGAGTTTCCGAAGGAGTTCGTGGGCGCGGTGGTCGATTTCCTCGAGGGCCGCTGAAGAGGAGGCGGGAGGGGGCAGGCGGGGCGCGGACGATCGATTGTTTCCTTCCCGTGAACGCCGCGGTTCCATTTGCCTAGGGTTTTTACCTAGGTTCGAGGCGCACAATTCATCTCACGGACCAGCCGCCGACTCCAAGACAAGCAGAAGGCAGCGACTGATCTGGGTGAACAGGCACTGACGAGGTGGCCGCCCCCGAAGGGACGGCGCCCCACCAAGACCGGTTCGAATCATCCAAAGTCAAGTCACAAGAATTGAAGGAATACTCAAATGAACGCCTCGAAGCTCCTCTCCGCCGTTGCCCTCTCCCTGCTCGCCGCTGCCGGTGCAGCCCATGCAGAAACCTACGAGGGTGTGCATCCCCTGACCTCGGCCGCCAGCCGCGCCGAAGTCGCCGGCCAGGCCGTCATCGCCGCTCGCAGCGCCGATCCCTATGCCGAAGGCGCCAACGCCGGCCCGGCCCAGGTGATCGTGTCGCAGACCAGCCGTGCTGCCGTGCGTGCCGAAGCCGTTGCCGCCGCACACAGCGACAACCCCTACGCCGAAGGCGCTTCGTCGGGCGTGGCGCCGCTGGTCGCCAGCACCGTGGATCGCAATGCGGTGCGCGCACAAGCCCGCGCTGCTGCCCGCGGCGACTCGCTGCCGCTGTAATCGGCACCCGGAACGCGGTCGCATCGCGGGGTCAACCCCCACGATGAGGCCAGTGGTTCGATCCATAGGAAGCCGGCCCTCGCGAAAGCGGGGGCCGGCTTTTTCATGGGGGCGCCCGCGCGTCGCGCGATTCACGCGCCCAGCTTGCGCGCGATCAGGTCCTTCATGATCTCGCTGGTGCCGCCGTAGATGCGCTGCACGCGCGCATCGGCATACATGCGCGCGATCGGGTACTCGACCATGTAGCCGTAGCCGCCGAACAGCTGCAGGCACTCGTCGGTCACCTTGCCCTGCTGCTCGGTGCACCACAGCTTGGCCATGTAGGCGGCCTCCTGGTCGAGGGTGCCGTCGACCAGGCGCTGGATGCAGTCGTTGACGAAGCTGCGCACCACGTGCGCGATGGTGGCGCACTCGGCGAGCTTGAAGCGCGTGTTCTGGAAATCGAACACGCTGTGGCCGAAGGCCTTGCGCTGCCGCGTGTACTCCACCGTCAGTTCCACCGCGCGCTCGATCACCGCCGCGGCCGGCACGCACAGGAACAGCCGCTCGTACGAGAGCTGGCTCATGAGCTGGATGAAGCCGTCGCCTTCCTTGCCGCCGAGCAGATGGTCGGCCGGCACGCGCACGCCGTCGAAGAAGAGCTCGGCCGTGTCCGACGCATGCTGGCCCAGCTTCTCGAGCCGCCGTCCCACGCGAAAGCCCGGCAGGTCTTCAGTCTCGAGCACGACCAGCGACACGCCGCGGCTGCCCGCCTCGCCGGTGCGCACCGCCACCACCAGCAGGTTGCCCGAGAAGCCGTTGGTGATGAAGGTCTTGGCGCCGTCGATCACGTAGTGCTCGCCTTCGCGCCGTGCGCGGGTGCGCAGCGCCTTGAGGTCCGAGCCGCAGCCGGGCTCGGTGAGCGCGATGCCGGCCAGCAGTTCGCCGCTCGCGAGCCGCGGCAGCCAGCGCTGCTTCTGCGCCTCGGTGCCGTAGTCGAGGATGTAGTGCGCGGCGAGGTTGTGCACGCCGGTGTTGGCGGGAAACTCGGCCTTCGCCAGTTCGTCCTGCACCACCATCTGGTAGGCGAGCGAGGCACCGGCGCCGCCGTAGGCCTCGTCGATCTCGGGCAGCAGGAAGCCCATTTGGCCGAACGGGCGCCAGACCTCGCGCGGGATGAAGCCCTGGCGGCGCCAGCCTTCCAGTTGCGGCGAGAGCTCGGCCGCGATGTAGCGGCGCACCTGTTCGCGAAAGGCATCGATGTCTTCGTCCATCCAGCGATGGCGCAGCAGTTGGGGCAGCATGGTTCTTTCGGGTGTTCGTTCAGGTCCTGGCGCGCGCGAGAAAGCGCGCGCAGGCGTCGTTGAAGAATGCGCCGGCCACGTGCCGGCGCTGGGCTTCGCATTCGCCGGCCAGTTGCTCGGCCAGCGTGCGGTCG
>NZ_JBZAYE010000668.1:0-3798 GCF_058244205.1 Variovorax sp. 20P10.2.4 | reverse complement strand
CTCGAGCCCGCGGTCGAGCGCATCCACCGCGCGCTGATGCGCGAGTTCGATCCGCATGCCGTGTTCGACCGCGGCCGCCTGCACGCCTTCGACTGAACGACCCCCATGCGGCGCCTGCGCTTTCTCACCGGCCGCCACCGCGCGCCCTCGACCAACCACATGCTGGGCCTGCTGCTCGCGTTCAACGCCGGCGCCGTCAATGCGGGCGGCTTCCTGGTGCTGCACATGTACACCTCGCACATGACCGGCTTCACCTCGCAGGTGGCCGACGGCCTGGTGCTCGGCAACGCGACCCTGCTGCTCAATGCGCTGGGCGCGATCCTGGCCTTCGTGGCCGGCGCGGCGGTCTCGGCGCTCTTGGTCAACTGGGCGCGCCAGCACCACCTGCGCAGCGTCTATGCGCTGCCGCTGCTGCTCGAGTCGGCGCTGATGCTGCCCTTCGGCCTGATGGGCGCGATCACGCTGACCTGGCACACGCCCTTCGCGGTGCCGCTCACGGTGCTGCTGCTGTCCTTCATCATGGGGCTGCAGAACGCGGTGGGCTCCAAGACCTCGGGCGGCCGCATCCGCACCACCCACATGACCGGCAACCTCACCGACCTCGGCATCGAGCTCGGCAAGCTGCTGTACTGGAACCGCCGCGCGAAGCCCGGCGAAACCCTGGCGGGACCGGTGCGCCACAACGCCGCGCGGCTGCGGCTGTTCGCGGGGCTGGTCGGCATGTTCGTCACGGGCGGCATCGTCGGCGCGGCCGGCTTCACCTACGTCGGCTTCGTCTGCGTGGTGCCGCTGGCGGCGTTGCTGCTGGCGCTGTCGCTGCCGCCCTTCATCGAGGACGTGCGGCGTTCGGCCCACCTGCGCCAGCTGCTCGGCGCGATCCGCCCGCGGCGCAAGAACGACGCGTCCTCCGGCCCCTGAGGCCGGCGAGTTTCACGAGACAACGACAAGAACCGACCCCACGATGCAAACCGAGCTCGCTCCCGAATTCCGCGGCACCGACGACGGCCGCGAGGCCGAGGCCATCCTGCGCAAGTGCGTGCACTGCGGCTTCTGCACCGCCACCTGCCCGACCTACCAGCTGCTCGGCGACGAGCTCGACGGCCCGCGCGGGCGCATCTACCTGATCAAGCAGGTGCTCGAGGGCCAGGCGCCCACGCGCAGCACGCAGATGCACCTCGACCGCTGCCTGACCTGCCGCAACTGCGAGAGCACCTGCCCGAGCGGCGTGCAGTACGGCCACCTGGTCGACATCGGCCGGCGCATCGTCGACGAGAAGGTGCCGCGTCCCGCGATGGAATCGGCCACGCGCTGGGTGCTCAAGGAAGGCCTGCCCTCGCCGCTGTTCGGCCCCGCGATGAAGCTGGGCCAGTCGGTGCGCGGCCTGCTGCCCGAGGCATTGAAGGCCAAGGTGCCCGCGAAGCAGGAGGCCGGTGCCTGGCCCACCGCCACGCATGCGCGCAAGGTGCTGATGCTCGCGGGCTGCGTGCAGCCCTCGATGATGCCGAACATCAACACCGCCACCGCGCGCGTGCTCGACGCGGGTGGCATCCAGGCCGTGCTCGCGCCCGAGGCCGGCTGCTGCGGCGCGGTGAAGTTCCACCTCAACGACCAGGAGGGCGGCAAGGCGCAGATGCGCGCCAACATCGATGCCTGGTGGCCGCTGGTCGAACGCAACGAGGTGGAGGCCATCGTGATGAACGCCTCGGGCTGCGGCGTCACCGTGCGCGAATACGGCCACGTGCTGCGCAACGACCCGGCCTATGGGCTGAAGGCCGCGCGCATCAGCGAGCTCACGCGCGACCTCGGCGAGCTGCTGCCCGACCTCGTGCCAGCGCTCAAAGCCCGCGTGCGCGCCACGCCCGGCACCATCGCCTACCACCCGCCCTGCACCCTGCAGCACGGCCAGAAGCTGCGCGGCGGCATCGAGACCCATCTGCGTGCACTGGGTTTCGATGTGCGCGTGGCGATGAACGAATCGCACCTGTGCTGCGGTTCGGCCGGCACCTACTCGGTGCTGCAGCCCGAGCTCGCCTATCCGCTGCGCGACCGCAAGCTGGGCCACCTCAAGCAGCTGCAGCCGGTGGCGATCGCGTCGGCCAACATCGGCTGCATCACGCATCTGCAGAGCGGCAGCGGCGAGCTGCCGGTGCGGCACTGGGTCGAGCTGCTCGACGCGGCGCTGCAGCCGGCCGGCTGAGCCCTCAATCGCAGCGGTAGGTGACCTCGCCCTGCGGCGCGCGGCCCTGGGTCGGCGGCACGAAGCGCAGCGGCGCGCCGAAGTTGCGGCAGTAGGCCTCGGCCTCCTCGGGGCTCGGCGAACGCAGCACGCCATCGCCGAGCATGGTCACGCGCGGCGCGGTGCGGGTCGCGCAGCCGGCGAGGACTGCGGCCAGGGCCAGGAGGATGAGCGGGACGGCGCGATGGCGCATGGCGTGAGCGGCGCCAGGACGGCGGCGTGGAAGTGCGGGAGCCGCCGACTGTAGCGGGTCCTGGCGCGCCGGCGCTTCCGGTCGGCTGCGCCACCGCCGCACACGCTGCCGCGCCCTGGTCCGACTCGCCTGACTGTGGCGCCGGCGCATCATTTCTGCATCCATCGCGCCAAGGAGTACGTCCCATGTCCCGCTTTCCCACCCGTGCCGCGCTCGCGGCCGCCTTCCTGTCGCTCGCGGCCGGTGCCTTCACCAGCGCCCAGGCCCAGTCCGCCATGCCCGCCTGGAAGGGCGAGGGCGCCACGCGCTACGTCTGCGGCGGCATCGGCTCCGACGAGTCGAAGGCCATGCGCGCCGCGATGAAGGAACACCCGCTGGCGCTGCTGTTCGCGCGCGCCGACGGCGCCTACCTGGCCGACCTGCAGGTCGAGATCAAGGGGGCGGACGGCGCCGCCGCGCTCTCGCTGCGCGCCTCGGGGCCGGTGTGCCTGGTCGACATTCCCGCGGGCCGCTACACGGTGGTCGCGACCACCCAGGGCGGCGAGTCGAAGAGCCAGGCCGTCACGGTCGGCAGCGGCTCGACGACCGCGAGCTTCAGGTACTGAGCTTCAGGCGGAGGCGGCCAGCGCCGCCTCGATGTCGCGCGAGAGCGAAGCCGGCGTGTCGAGCGGCGCATAGCGCTTGAGCACCTGGCCGTCGCGCCCGACCAGGAACTTGGTGAAGTTCCACTTGATGGCGGTGCTGCCCAGCAGGCCCGGCTTCTCCTTCACCAGCCACTGGTACAGCGGCGCGGCGCCGCTGCCGTTGACGTCGATCTTCTCCATCATCTGGAAGCTCACGCCGTAGTTCTTCATGCAGAAGGCGCCGATCTCCTCGTTGGTGCCCGGGTCCTGGCCGCCGAACTGGTTCGACGGGAAGCCCAGCACCGCGAGACCCTGGCCGGCGTACTTCTCGTGCAGTTCCTCGAGGCCCGCGAACTGCGGCGTGAAGCCGCACTTGCTCGCGGTGTTGACGATGAGCAGCACCTTGCCCTTGTAGGCGGCGAGGCTCACCGGCTGGCCGTCGATCTGTCTGGCCTCGAAGTCGTAGACGCTGGTCATGGGGATTTCCTCAAGGGGTCGAAGGAGCGCGATCTTCGCTCGCGGCGGGCGTTCGCGCAAACGAGGACCAGACCGCGGCCGCCACGATCAGCGCGCCGCCCGCGAGGATGCGCGAGTTCATCGTGGCCGCGCCCAGCGCCACCGACGACACGCTCGCGAACAGCACCTCCGACAGCATGATCACCGCCGTCGCGCTGGCCGCCAGCCGCGCGGCGCCGTACTGCAGGCAGACGTTGGCGATCACGAAGCCGAAGCCCAGCAGCGCGGCC
>NZ_JBZAYE010000667.1:0-3816 GCF_058244205.1 Variovorax sp. 20P10.2.4 | reverse complement strand
CGAACAGCGCGTGCCGATGAGCCGCCTGCGCGCCCGCATCGCCGAGCGCCTGCTGCAATCGCAATCGACCAACGCCATCCTCACGACCTTCAATGAAGTCAACATGGCGCCCGTCATGGAACTGCGCAAGCGCTTCCAGGACAGCTTCACCAAGGAACACGGCGTCAAGCTCGGCTTCATGAGCTTCTTCGTGAAGGCCGCGGTGCACGCGCTCAAGAAGTACCCGGTGATCAACGCCTCGGTCGACGGCAACGACATCCTGTACCACGGCTACTTCGACATCGGCATCGCCGTCGGTTCGCCGCGCGGCCTGGTGGTGCCGATCCTGCGCAATGCCGACCAGATGAGCTTCGCCGACATCGAGAAGAAGATCGCCGAGTACGGCAAGAAGGCACAGGACGGCAAGCTCGGCATCGAAGAGATGACCGGCGGCACCTTCTCGATCTCGAACGGCGGCACCTTCGGCTCGATGCTCTCGACCCCGATCATCAACCCGCCCCAGTCCGCGATCCTCGGCGTGCACGCCACCAAGGACCGCGCCGTGGTCGAGAACGGCCAGATCGTCATCCGCCCGATGAACTACCTGGCGATGAGCTACGACCACCGCATCATCGACGGCCGCGAAGCCGTGCTGGGCCTGGTCGCCATGAAGGAAGCGCTCGAGGATCCGTCGCGCCTGCTGTTCGACATCTGAGGAGAAAGAACCAGATGGCCAACAAACAATTCGACGTCATCGTCATCGGCGGCGGCCCCGGCGGCTACATCGCCGCCATCCGCGCGGCGCAGCTCGGCTTCAACGTCGCCTGCATCGACGAGTGGAAGAACGGCAAGGGCGGCCCGGCACCGGGCGGCACCTGCACCAACGTCGGCTGCATCCCCTCGAAGGCGCTGCTGCAGTCGTCGGAGCACTACGAGCAGGCGAACCACCACTTCGCCGACCACGGCATCAAGGTCGAGGGCCTCGGCATCGACCTCGCCAAGATGCTGGCCCGCAAGGACCAGGTCGTGAAGCAGAACAACGACGGCATCCTGTACCTGTTCAAGAAGAACAAGATCAGCTTCTTCCACGGCCGTGGCGCGTTCGAGAAGGCCGGCGACGCCGGCTACGACATCAAGGTGACCGGCGCCGCCGAGGAAACCATCACCGGCAAGCACATCATCGTCGCCACCGGCTCCAACGCCCGTGCGCTGCCCGGCGCGGCCTTCGACGAGGAGAACATCCTCTCGAACGACGGCGCCCTGCGCATCGGCGCGGTGCCGAAGAAGCTGGGTCTGATCGGCTCGGGCGTCATCGGCCTCGAGATGGGCTCGGTGTGGCGCCGCCTCGGCGCCGAAGTCACGGTGCTCGAAGCGCTGCCGACCTTCCTCGGCGCGGTCGACGAGCAGATCGCCAAGGAAGCCAAGAAGGCCTTCGACAAGCAGGGCCTGAAGATCGAGCTCGGCGTGAAGGTCGGCGAGATCAAGTCGAGCAAGAACGGCGTGAGCGTGGCCTGGACCAACGCCAAGGGCGAAGCCCAGACGCTCGAGGTCGACAAGCTGATCGTCTCGATCGGCCGCGTGCCCAACACCATCGGCCTGAACGCCGAAGCGGTGGGCCTGAAGCTCGACGAGCGCGGCGCCATCGCCGTGGACGACGACTGCAAGACCAGCCTGCCGAACGTGTGGGCGATCGGCGACGTGGTGCGCGGCCCGATGCTCGCCCACAAGGCGGAAGAAGAGGGCGTTGCCGTGGCCGAGCGCATTGCCGGCCAGCACGGGCACGTCAACTTCAACACCGTGCCGTGGGTGATCTACACCAGCCCCGAGATCGCATGGGTCGGCCAGACCGAGCAGCAGCTCAAGGCCTCGGGCCGCGCCTACAAGGCCGGCACCTTCCCGTTCCTGGCCAACGGCCGCGCACGCGCGCTCGGCGACACGACCGGCCTGGTCAAGTTCCTGGCCGACGCGGCCACGGACGAGATCCTGGGCGTGCACATCGTCGGCCCGCAGGCCAGCGAACTGATCTCCGAAGCCGTGGTGGCGATGGAGTTCAAGGCCAGCGCCGAGGACATCGCGCGCATCTGCCACGCGCACCCCTCGCTGTCGGAAGCCACCAAGGAAGCCGCCCTGGCGGTGGACAAGCGCACGCTGAACTTCTGATCCAGCGGCGACCCCGCTGCGGGCGGCCATTCGCTGGCCGCCCGCAGCTCCCAACATCTAGCATTCCGATCCCTTGAGCGTCAAACAGGCCTACGAAGCGGAACTCGCGACACGCGGGTTCAAGAGCGATCCCGCACAGCTGAGGGCCGTCGAGGCGCTCGATCGCTGCGCCACGGAATGGGCCGCGTACAAGTCGCAGCGTTCCAATGCGCTGAAGAAGCTCATCAACCGGCCCGAGCTGCCGCGCGGCGTCTACATGTACGGCGGGGTGGGGCGCGGGAAGAGCTTCCTGATGGACCTCTTCTTCAACGCCGTGCCGCTGCGGCGCAAGACGCGCCTGCACTTCCACGAGTTCATGCGCGAGGTGCACCGCGAACTGCGCGAGCTGCAGGGCACCGTCAACCCGCTCGACGAGCTGGGCCTGCGCATCTCGAAGCGCTACAAGCTGATCTGTTTCGACGAGTTCCACGTCGCCGACATCACCGACGCGATGATCCTGCATCGGCTGCTGATGGCGCTGTTCGAGAACGGCGTGGGCTTCGTCACCACTTCCAATTTCAAGCCCGACGACCTCTATCCCGGCGGGCTGCACCGCGACCGCATCCTGCCCGCCATCGAGCTGCTGAACCAGAAGCTCGAGGTGCTCAGCGTGGACAACGGCACCGACTACCGGCGCCGCACCATGGAGCAACTGCGCATGTACCTGACGCCGAACGATGCCGGCGCCGAGAAGGAGATGCGCAAGGCCTTCGAGAAGCTGGCCGAGACGGCCGACGAGAACCCGGTGCTGCACATCGAGTCGCGCGAGATCCGCGCGCGGCGCAAGGCCGGCGGCGTCGTCTGGTTCGACTTCAAGACGCTGTGCGGCGGTCCGCGCTCGCAGAACGACTACCTCGAGATCGCGAGCCAGTTCCACACCGTGCTGCTGTCCGACGTGCCGCACATGCCGGTGCGCATGGCCTCGGAGGCGCGCCGCTTCACCTGGCTGGTCGACGTGCTGTACGACCGCCGCGTCAAGCTCATCATGTCGGCCGAGGTACCGGCCGAGGCGTTGTACACCGAGGGGCCGCTGGCGCACGAGTTTCCGCGCACGGTCTCGCGGCTCAACGAGATGCAGTCGGCCGAATTCCTCGCGCTGGAACGCCGCATCGTCGACACTCGCCTCACATGAAGAAAACCCTCGTCCTTGCCCTGTGGATGTCGTTGGCCGGCCTGCCGGCCTGGGCCCAGTCCAGCGCCGCCGCCGGCGTCGCCGATCTCGAGGCCGAGCGCAACCGCCTGGCCAGCGAGCGCGCCGCCATCGAGGCGCGCTACGAGAACGAACGCAAGGCCTGCTACGCCAAGTTCGCGGTCGAGGACTGCCTGCGCGACAGCCGCGCACGCCGCCGCACCGAGAACGACCACATCAAGCGCCAGGAATCGTCGATCAACGACATCGAGCGCCAGCGCCGCGGCGCCGCCGAGCTGCGCAAGCTCGACGAGAAGAAGACCACCGAACGCCCGCAGGATTCCGCGCAGCAGCGCGAGCAGTCCCAGCAGAACCAGCGCGAACGCGAACAGCGTGCCGCCGACCATGCCGAAGGCCGTGCCGCGACGGCCGCGGAAGCGCCCGAGCGCCAGCGCCAGTTCGACCAGAAGCAGAGCAACCAGGCCGCCGAGCAGGCCAAGGCCGCGCAG
>NZ_JBZAYE010000666.1:0-3821 GCF_058244205.1 Variovorax sp. 20P10.2.4 | reverse complement strand
CAGTCGCTGCTCGCGCAGGCGCGCCGGCTGGTCGACCGCGGCATCCACGTGCTGATCGAGGGCGAGACCGGCAGCGGCAAGGAGGTGCTGGCGCGCGCGCTGCACGGCGCGAGCCGCCGCGCGGCCCTGCCCTTCGTGGCCGTGAACTGCGCGGCCATTCCCGATTCGCTGATCGAGAGCGAGCTGTTCGGCTATCTGCCCGGCACCTTCACCGGCGGCCGCAGCAAGGGCATGAAGGGCCTGATCGCGCAGGCCGATCGCGGCACGCTGTTCCTCGACGAGATCGGCGACATGCCGATGGCCCTGCAGACGCGGCTGCTGCGCGTGCTGTCGGAAGGCGAGGTGCTGCCGCTGGGCGGCGACGCGCCGCAGCGCGTGGACCTCGCGGTGGTGGCCGCCACGCACCGGGGCCTGAGTGAACTCGTGGCCGCGGGCCGCTTCCGCGAGGACCTCTACTACCGCCTGTGCGGCGCCGTGCTGAAGCTGCCGCCGCTGCGCGAGCGCGGTGATCGGCGCCACCTGATCGATCGCCTGTTCGCCGAGGAGGCCGCGGCGATGGATTCGAACGCGCGGCTGTCGGCCGAAGCGATCGAGGCGCTGATGGCGCACCGCTGGCCCGGCAACCTGCGCGAGCTGCGCAACGTGCTGCGGCTCGCGCTGGCGTTGTGCATGGGGCGCGAAGTGAGGGTGGAGGACCTGCGGTTGCCGGAGCGTGTTGCGGTGGCGATGCCCGCGACGGTCGTGGTCGATACAGCCGAGGACTCGGCCCCCGAATCGGACCGCCTGCTCACGGCGCTGCGCCAGCACCGCTGGCGCGTCGCGCAGGCGGCCGATGCGCTGGGCCTGAGCCGCGCCACCGTGTACCGGCACATGAAGCGGCTCGGCATCGTCGCGCCCCGGCGCGGCTGATCGCACACCGCTACAGCGCGGTCCACTCGTTCGATTCGTAGCAGGCCTTCAGTCGCTCGTGCAGCGGATGCGACACCGAGAACTCGGTCGCGTCGATGCGCCGCAGCGGCCGCACGGTGTCGGGCACGTTGGTCCAGAAAGCCAGCTCGAAATCCTTGATCTCGTCGATGCGGATGTCGCGCTCGACGAAGGGAATGCCATGCGAACGCATGCCCAGCCGCAGCAGGTGGATGGCACCGCCGGGCAGCGCGGGCGCGGTCGGCAGCACCACGCGGCGCCCGTCGTAGAAGCCGACGTTCCACGTGCTTCCCTCCGAGATGCTGCGCCGCGCGTCGAGGAACAGCGCGTCGTCGAAGCCCGCCGCCTGCGCGAGCTTGCGGTGGTGGAACAGGCCGACCGCGAGCGGCGACTGGGTGACGAACACGCCGGCGGGCATCGGCTTGGTGAGGTCGGCGAAGCCCGCCACGCGCGGGAAGACGTTGATGCGCACCAGCCAGGTCCGGTCGTCGTCGGGCACGGCCTCGCGCACCAGCCGGCGCACCCGCTCGCCCTCGAGCTCGCTGCCGAACAAAAGCCGCGTGCTGCGGTCCAGCCGGGCCAGCTGGAAGTCCAGCCCCTGCACGCTGCGCCGGCGGATGCGCATGGTGCTGAAGTGACCGTAGTTGGCGAGCGCCATCGCGCGCAGGTCGCCGACCGAGGGCGGCTCGCTGTCGATGCGGCCCACGGCCGGTGCGGGTGCGGGCACATCGGCCGCGCTGACGCCGCCGACGGCCGACAGGCCCATGGCGAGCATCGCGCGACGCCCGAGGAAGGAAGCGTTCTCGAATCGCATCTCAAGCTCCTGCAGTTGGAAAACCATGGCGCGCGCCGGCCCAGGCATCGACGAGAAAGGCCAGCACCGCGGCGTTGAAGTTCTGCGCCTGTTCGAAGTACGGCGAGTGCCCCGCGGCCGCGATCTCGACCACGCGGCTGCCCTCGACCTGGCGCGCGATGTCGCGCACCACCGCGGGCGTGACCACGCGGTCCTCGGCACCGACCACGAACAGCGTCGGGCAGCGCAGGCGTTGCAGGTCGTCGAGCGCGAGCAACTGCTCCGGCGCGAACAGCGCTGCGAGGCGCTCGCCCCATCCCGGGCCGCCGCGGTCGGCCGCGGCGCCGTGCACCGCGGGGTTGAACTGGTTGATCTGCCGGTACAGCCAGGCCATCGCGGGCCGCTCGCGCACGAAGGCCGGGCTCAGCGCGCGGTCCTCGAGCTCGGTCGCCGCCACCTCGCCGAGAAAGGCCGCGACGTTGGCCAGCATCCGGGGGTGGTCGATGGCCAGCGGCGAGTCGCAGCAGGCGAAGGCCCACACCCGCTCGGGATGGCCCAGCGCGAGCCGCGCGCCGGTCATGCCGCCGAGCGACTGGCACACCAGCGCGGCGCTGTCGATGCCCTCGGCATCGAGCACCGCGAGCGCATCGGCCACCAGCGCCTCGTGCCCGAAGGCCTCGAGCGGCGCGACCGAACGGCCGAAGCAGCGCGCGTCGAACGCGATGCAGGTGAAGCGCTGCGAGAACGCGGGAATCTGCTGCCACCAGGTCGCGGCATTCGATCCCGCGCCGTGGCAGAACAGCAGCGCCGGCCCCTGGCCCGTGCGCTCGTAATAGATGTCAACGCCGCCGGAATGCACAAAGCTCATGCCGATGCTCCTCGCGCGGCGCTCATTCGGGCCGCACGCCGATGCGGCGCGCGAGCGTGCGGTAGCGCTCGGCCTCGGCGGCCAGGAAGCGCGCGGCCTCGGCCAGGCTCATGCGTTCGGACACCTGCGAGCCCGAGGCCTCGAGGGTCGTGCGCACCTGCGGGTCGGCCAGCGTCGCCTGCAGCGCCTTGTGCAGGCGCTCGACCACGGCCTCGGGCGTGCCCTTGCGCACCATCGGCCCGGCCCAGGCACCGGCCTCGTAGTCGGCGGCGACGCGGCTTTCCGCGAAGGTCGGCACGTTCTTCATCTGCGCGAGGCGCTGCTTCGAAGCGACGGCGAGGATCTTGAGCCGGCCGGTCTCGGCCAGCCCCAGGTAGCCGGTGGTGAAGGGCATCAGCGCGAAGTCGAGGTTGGCGCCGCCCAGGTCCTGGATCAGCGGCGCGCCGCCGCTGTAGGGCACGTGCATGACCTTGGCATCCATGCGCGCAGCCAGGTCCTCGGCCGCGAGATGGAACATCGAGCCCACGCCCACGCTGCCGTAGGTCAGCGGCTGCGCGGCCGAAGAGCGCGCGAGTGCCGCGAAGGCATCGAGGTCGTCGGCGGCGAGCGCCTTGCGCGTCAGCAGCACCAGCGGGTTGTTGGTGGCCGGCGAGACCAGCAAGAAGTCCTCGAGCCTGAGCTTCACCGCGGCGCGCGCGAGCGGCGCGAGGATGACTTCGTTGGGCGAGCCCTGCAGCACCGTGTAGCCATCGGCCGGCGCGTTCAGCACCTTCTGCGCGGCCAGCGCCCCGCCCACGCCGCCGAGGTTCTCCACCAGCACCGGCTGGCCCAGCTCGCGGGCCATGCGCGGCGCGATGGCGCGGGCGATCACGTCGGCCGGGCCGCCCGCGGGATAGGGCACGACCCAGTTCACCGGCCTGGCGGGCCAGGCCTGCGCACCCGCGACCAGGGGAAGCACCGCGAGGCCGATGGCCAGGCGGCGCGCGATCCATGTGAGGCTCATCTCGAACTCCGGCTGTGGTTGACGTGGGAGCGGATGCTACAAACGCGGTCCCGTGCGGCACAGGACCTTTTCAGCCACTCGGGGTACACAATCCGCCAAGCCCATGATCCGCTTCGACCTCTACCTGCCGCATGGCGGCCTGCCCGGCAGCGTCTTCGGTGCCATCGACATCCTGCGCGAGGCGAACTCGCTGGCGCGTGCGCGCGCGGGACGGCGCATCGACGCGCCGG
>NZ_JBZAYE010000665.1:0-3825 GCF_058244205.1 Variovorax sp. 20P10.2.4 | reverse complement strand
GCACCGTGCCGCCGGTGCTGCCCAGCGCGATCTTCGCGCGGTTCGACGCATCGACGGGCACGCCATAGCTGTCGGTGACCAGCGTGGTGGCATGGGTGTCGAGCACCGCGCCGGCCGCCAGCGTGAGGTCGCCGCTGGCGTTCAGGCGAATGCTGCCGGGCGTGGCGCCCGAGGCGTCGATGGTGCCGTTGACCGTGAGGCGGCCCGCGTCGGTGGCGATGCTCACCTGCCGCGCGCGCACGCCGTCGCCCACGTTCAGGTCGCCCTGCTTCACGACGAAGCCGCGCGCGCCGAAGAAGGCGGCATCGTTGAGGCGCGCATTGAGCGCCGCGAAGTCGGCGTCGGAGATGGCGCGCGTCGTCAGGTCGAACTTGCCGTCGTCGAAGCCGGCGCCGCCGCCCGCACCGAACAGCGCGCCGGCCAGCGTCACCGTGCCCGCCTTGGCGTCGAGCGTCAGCGAGCCGGCGTCCTCGTGCGCGGCCGACACGTCGATGCGCGAGCCCGCGGCCTGCGCGATATTGCCGCCGGTGCTCGTCAGCGTCGCGGCGCCGCCCCAGCTGTACTTGGTGATGTCGTAGAACTGCACGGCGCGGCCCGACAGGTCGATGCGCGCGCCCTCGCCCAGCGCGATGTCGCCGTCGGCCAGCAGCTCGAGCACGCCGCTGGGCAGCGCCACCGTGGTGGCCAGCGACACGCGCCGGCCCTGCAGGCTCAACGAGGCGCCGAGTTCGGCGATGGCGGCGGTGTCTGGTGCGCCCGCGCCCGTGGGGGCCGAGACGTCGATGTCGCCGCCCGCCACGTAGCGCATCGCCGAACCGGCCTGGCCCGTGAGCAGCGGCGTCACGATCGACAGCGACCCGCCCTGCAGCGTGCCATCCGCGTCGCGCGAGCGCCCCACCAGCAGCGCGGCCTTGTTGTTGGCCGTGACGCGGTCGCTCGCCTGGATCTTCACCGCGCCGAAGCCCAGCGCCAGGCGCTCGAGCTCGGCCTGGCGCTGCGGCTGGCTCAATGCGTCGTAGCCGAACTGCACCGTGCGCGCATCGATCACCAGCGTGCCGCTGCCCGTGCCCGGACCGCCCGGCTGCACCGCCACCGGGGCCGCGCCCGCGTACGGCGTGGTGGTGCCGTTGCCCGTGGCGATGCCGTTCCAGACGAAGTCGCGCGTGGCGATGCGCACCGTGTCGGCGTCGCCGCCCAGGCCGTAGAAGGCCGGCGTGTTGAACACCAGCTGCACCGGCGAGTCGCCGGTGTCCAGCGTCAGCGCGCCGTAGAAGTTGAAGGCGCCGCCGGCCGTGAGGCTCAGCCGCTCGAGCGCCGGCACGCCGGTGCTGGCCGAGGGGCGCAACAGGCGGTCGAGCGTGCCCTGGGTCAGTTGCCAGCCCGGCTGCATGGCTCCGGCGGCCTGCGCGGCCGCCAGGCTGGCGGCGGTGCCGATGTTGATCTGGTCCTGCGCCACCGTGAGGTAGCGCGCGCCCAGGTTCACGTCGCCCAGCGCCAGCCCGCCGGGCGCGGCGAAGGCGATGGTGCCTTCGCTGAGCACCGTGGCGCCGTCGTGCACCGTGATCCGGCCCGTGCCGAGCGCCGGCAGGAAATCCAGCCAGCCGTTGCTGACGGCGAACACCGCCGGCGAGTACGGGGCGCTCGACACGCCGGGTGCATTCGCATAGAGGAAGCCCAGATCGGAATCGACGCCGGGCCGGCCCATGCCGCGCGTGTCGAGCACCGCGCCGCCCTCGACCTCGATCTGGTTGCCGATCAGGAAGATCTGGCCCGCGCGCAAGGTGGCGCCGCTGCGCACGTTCACCAGGCCCGCGCCCAGTCCGTTGGAGAAGTACACGCGCGCGCTGTCGCCCGACGAATCCTGGCCGTTGAAGAAGGTGTAGATGCCGCCGATCGCCAGCGTGTCGGCGCGGAAGGCATTGAGCATGTCGGCCGACACCTCGATGGCGCCGGCCTTGGGCTGCGCGGTGCCGCCGACGATGTCGATGGGCTTGTCGCCCAGCAGGTTGACCTGGCCGCGCAGGCCGCCCGGGGCGGCGTCCAGCAGCGCCCGGCCCTCGAACTGCAGCGGTGCCACCGCGTCGTTCTGGGCGAAGCTGAAGCGCAGCACCTTGCCGTCGACCGGCAACAGCGGCCGCACGTTGCCGAACAACGCCGCCTGCGCCTTCGCGAAGTCGGCATAGCTGGTCTCGTTGTATTGCGAGAAGCGCCGCACCGTCTGGCCCGGCGTCACCAGCACCTGGCTCGGCAGGCTGTCGCGGATGCCGGTGCCGGCGATGCCCAGCGTGCCGGTGGTGGCCCACGAGCCGCTGCCATCCGCCAGCGCACCCGTGGCAGCCGTGCTGCCCGATAGGGCCCCCATGCGCGCCCCCACCTCGACACGGAAGGCGCCCGGCATCAGCGCATAGCTGGCGGGCAGCAGCGTGTAGGTGCCGGCGGGCAGGCCCGGCACCCCCGCGCCGACCGTGATCTGCCGGCCCACGGCCGGATCGCCGGCGCCCTTGTCGCGCACCACCGGCGCATAGGCCGAGGCGTAGCCGGGCACGATCGCATAGACCGCGCTGCCCTTCGCGGCGGGCGCATAGGCCGCGGGATTGGCATTCGCCAGCGCCGTCGTCAGCACGTCCACCGAGCCGCCGCGGCCGGTGATGAAGCCCGCGCCGCGCAGGTCGCCGCCGCCCGAGAGATCGAGCACCGAGCCCGGCTCGGCCACCACCGAGCCGCCGCCGATCGAGATGCCCTGTGCCAGCACGTAGGAGTCGCTCGGCGAATTGGAATTGAGCCGCTGCGTGAAATTGCCGCCGAGGCTGAACAGCGTGCCGTCGGTGCCGCGGTAGGTCAGGCCGTCCTGCGTGCCGCCGTAGGGCATGGTCAGGCCCGCGGCGCTCACCGAGCTCAGGCTGCCGTCGCGCAGCACCAGCTTCATCCAGGGCAGCGCCTCGGGATTGGCGATGACGCTGTTCATCCAGGCCGGGCCGTAGAGCGAGCCGCCGATGTCGTTGAGGCCGATCGTGCCCAGCGGCGCGCGCACCACGCCGCCCTGGTCCAGCGTCGGGCCCATCAGCACGAGCTGGCCGAACACCGAATCGGGCACCGGCGCGTCGTGGCCGTTCGAGCGGATCACCAGGCTGCGCGCCTGGTCCCAGACATTGGAGGAATTCGGCAGGCTGGCCTGGCCCGCGATCACCACGCCGCGCTGCCCGCTCACCGGATAGAGCTGCGCCGCCTCGATCAGCAGGTCGCCGGTGACGACGAAGGCGGCATTGCCGAGCCGGATATCGCCCTCGCTGCGCAGCGTGACGGCCGCGAAGCCGTCGGCCTCGACGGTGCGGCTGGCGCTCGGGCCGCTCGGCGTCACGGAACCGTCGCCGTAGCCGGCGACGACGCCCGACTGCATGCGACCGTAGATGTCGATCAGGCCCGCGTCGAGCGTCAGCGCGCTGTCGCCGTGCGCCGGGCGGCCCACGGCCCGGCCGCCGATGATGATGCCGGGGCTGAAATAGCCCGAGGCGCCGTCCCAGCTGCCGCCATCGAGCCGGATGTAGGGCGCGGCCAGCCGCACCTTCGCATCGGGCGTGGCGTCGGCCACCGTCAGGAAGCCGTTGCGCAGGTTGAGGCTGCGGCCGAGCTGGAGGTCGATGTCGCCGTCGAACAGCAGCAGATCGTGCGCCGACAGCGTCAGCGCATCGAAGCCGCCCGCGCTCACCCGGTCCGCCGAGAGCACCGCCGCGCCGTACTTGAGGCCCGCGTCGGCCTGGCCCGGCGCGAGGCCGTCGGCCAGGCCGCCGGGGCGGTAGTGCTGCGTCAGCGTGATGTCGTGCATCG
>NZ_JBZAYE010000664.1:0-3831 GCF_058244205.1 Variovorax sp. 20P10.2.4 | reverse complement strand
CAGCGCCACCACCACCGGCATCGCCGTGGGGCTCGCGCTGCGCTGGTCGGCCAGCGGCAGCGTGGCGGTCCAGGTGCCGCCCTGCCAGGATTGGGTCCAGTCCTTGCCGGCGACGGCCGCGGTGCGGATCACCTCGGGGGTCTCGGGGAAGAAGGCCAGCGTCTTGCCCTGGGCGGTGGCCGGCAGGCCCTCGAGGCGCACCTGCAGATTGTTGCCCTGCACCTCGATCGCGCCGGGCGTCGCGAGCTGTGCCGGCTGCGCGGCCTGGGCGGCGTCGAACTCGGCCTTGTGCAGCGCGGTCGAGCCCTGCACCGGCAGCGCCAGCGAGAACTCGCCTTCCTCGGGGATGCATTCCTTGCGGCAGACCAGCCACGAGGCCTTGAGCCGCACCTGGAGTTCGGCCGGCCCGCCCGCGCCCGTGAGGGCCAGCGGCGGCTTGAAGGTGCTCGCCACCTCGAGCGGCACCGGCAGCAGCACCGTGTTCTCGTAGCCGTAGTTGGCGAGGTTGCCGACCGGGATCTTCTTCGGCACCGGCCAGGCGATGTCGCCGGCCGCCACGCCGGGTGGCAGCGTCCAGTTGAGCTCGGTGGGCAGGCCGGAATCGCCGGCGTTCTTCCAGTAGGTATGCCACTCGGGCTGGTGCGCGATCTGCAGGCCGACCCAGACCGGCGCGCCGGGCGCCACGCCGTCGGGCGCGTGCGCCACCAGTTCGGCGCGCACATGCGGGGTGGTCACGACCGCGCCCGTCTTGGCTGGAGTCAATTGGGCCAGAGCCGGCAGCCAGGCTGTGGATGCTGCTATGAGAAGCGTAGCGAATCGGAGGCGCGTGAAGGTCATGCCGTCAGTCGGAGCGTTCAGGGGAGGCGAAGTTCCGGGGCGGGGTCAGGTGGCGGCCGCCCAGCCCAGCACCACGCGCCGGCTGTTGGCGCTCTTCTTCTCGATCTTGGTGACCACCACGGCGCCGATCTCGGCGGTGTTGGCCACGTGCGTGCCGCCGCAGGGCTGGAAGTCGATCTGGGCTTCGCCCTCGCCGCCGATGCGGATGGTGCGCACCGTGCCCGTGCCGCGCGGCGGCTGCACGCTCATGCTCTTGACCAGCGCCGGGTTGGCGTCGAGCTCGGCGTCGGTGATGGCGCCCACGGTCAGCGGATGGGCCGCGCCCACCAGCGCCGCGAGGCCGTGGGTCAGCGCTTCCTTGTCGAGCGGGTCGGTCATGTGGAAGTCGAGCCGCGCGTAGTCGGGCGTGATCGAGCAGCCGTTGACCGGCTGCGGCACCAGGTAGCAGAGCAGGTGGGTGGCGGTGTGGAAGCGCATCAGCCGGTGGCGGCGCTCCCAGTCGATGGTCGCGGTGACGGTGTCGCCGGGCTTCAGCGCGGCCAGCAGGGCCTCCTGGCCCGGCGCGGGCACGTGCACGATCTCGTCGGTGGCGCGGCCCTCGGCGTCCTTGCCCTTGCGCGTGTCGGCGATCGCGATCCCGGCGCCGCCGGCCAGCGCCAGCACGCCGCTGTCTCCGGCCTGTCCGCCGCCCAGCGGGTAGAACACGGTGCGGTCCAGCACGATGCCGGTCTCGTCGATGCGCTCGACGCGCGCTTCGCAGGAGCGCAGATAGGCGTCGGCACGGAACAGGTCGTGGGTCATCCCGGCGATGGTAGCGGCGATGCGCGAACGGGGTGCGCCCACGCCGGAAAGCGCCCACGACCGACAGCCCCCGGGCCGCCGCCAGCCCGAAGATCGCCCGATGCGCGGCACCGGGCCGCGCCGCAACGCACGAAGGACGGCGCATGAAGACACGGCAGCAAGCACCCACCCCCAAGACGGCCGCGGCCCTGCTGGCGGCGGTCCTGGTCCCGCTGGTGCTGGCGGGCTGCGGCGAGGCGGCCAAGCTCACGCCCGAACTGACCACCGGCCCGCGGCCGCAGCTGGTGGAGCCCAACAAGACCCTGATCCCCACCGTCAACGTCGCGCCCGTGGTCGGCTGGAACGACACCGCCGCGCCCACGCCGGCCGACGGCCTCAAGGTGGCGGCGCTGGCGCGCGGGCTCGACCATCCGCGCTGGGTCTACACCCTGCCCAACGGCGACGTGCTGGTGGCCGAGAGCAACAAGCCGCCCAAGCCCGAGGGCACGACCGACGGCGGCAGCGGCCTGATGGCCAAGGCGCGCAACTTCGTGATGAACAAGCTGATGGCGCGCGCCGGCGCCGGCGTGCCCAGCGCCAACCGCATCACCCTGCTGCGCGATGCCGACGGCGACGGCGCGGCCGAGGTCAAGCAGGTGTTCCTCTCCAACCTCACCTCGCCCTACGGCATGGCCTTGGTGGGCAACGAGCTCTTCATCGCCAACGCCGACGCGCTCGTGAAGGTGCCCTACACCGAGGGCCAGACCTCCATCGATGCCAAGCCCACCGTGGTGACGCCGCTGCCCGCGGGCATCAACCACCACTGGACCAAGAACGTGATCGCCAACGCCGACGGCAGCAAGCTCTACGTGACCGTGGGCTCGAACAGCAACATCGGCGAGAACGGCCTCGCCGCCGAGGAGGGCCGCGCCGCCATCTGGGAGGTCGACACCAAGAGCGGCGAGAAGCGCCTGTTCGCGAGCGGCCTGCGCAACCCCAACGGCCTGGGCTGGGACCCCGACACCCAGGCGCTGTGGACCGTGGTCAACGAGCGCGACGAGATCGGCAGCGACCTCGTGCCCGACTACCTGACCTCGGTGAAGGACGGCGCCTTCTATGGCTGGCCCTGGAGCTACTACGGCGGCGTGGTCGACGTGCGCGTGCAGCCGCAGAACCCCGAGATGGTGGCCAAGTCGATCGCGCCCGACTACGCGCTGGGCTCGCACGTCGCGCCGCTGGGCCTGGCGTTCTCGCGCCCGGGCGGCATGCCCGAGCAGTTCGCCAGCGGCGTCTTCATCGGCGAGCACGGCTCGTGGAACCGCAAGCCCAAGTCGGGCTACAAGGTGGTGTTCGTGCCCTTCATCGGCGGCAAGCCCAGCGGCCCGCCGGTCGACGTGCTCACGGGCTTCCTCGATGCCCAGGAAAAGGCGCAGGGCCGGCCGGTGGGCGTGGCGCTCGACAAGAGCGGCGCGCTGCTGGTGGCCGACGACGTGGGCAACGTCGTATGGAGGGTGTCGCGCGCGAAGCAAAACTGAGGACGCTCAGCCGCCGCGCACCGACGAGGGCCGCGCCACCAGCTGCGCGGCCGGGCCCTCGACCCGGTGGCGCGAGACATCGCCGCGCAGGTGGTCGAACAGCAGCGCGATCGCCTGCTGCGCCACCTCCTCCAGATGCAGGTCGACCGCGGTGAGCGGCGGCACGCTGGTGCGCGCGCGCAGGCCGTCGTAGCGGGTCGCGACCATCACGTCGTCGGGCACGCGACGCCCGCTCTGCACGATCGCGGCCAGCGCGCCGGTGGCGAAGGCGTCGACCGGCACGCAGAAGGCGTCGATGCCGGGATGGGCCGCGAGCAGCGCCTGCGCCGCCTCGTGGCCGCCGGCCTCGCCGCGCACCTCCTCGACCAGCGACAGCAACGGCGGCTGGCCGCGCGCGGCCATCGCTTCTTCGTACGCCGTGCGCGCCTCGAGATACGAGTTGCGCTGCGCCGCGCCCAGGATCATCGCGACCTGGCGCGCGCCCTGGCCGTGCAAGTGCTCGAGCAGCAGCCGCGTGGTGCGGCCCGAATGGATGTCGACATAGGGCGGCATCACCGGCCCCTCGGCCGGCTTGCCGATGGCCACCACCGGCAGGCCGCGGCGCAGCAGGTTCGCGAGGTTGGGGTCGCCGGCCGAGGGCTCGATGACCAGCGCGCCGTCGACGTCGAGCAGCTCCATC
>NZ_JBZAYE010000663.1:0-3834 GCF_058244205.1 Variovorax sp. 20P10.2.4 | reverse complement strand
GCGCTCGCGCTCGGCCATCACCTTGCCGGCATAGCCGCCGTCGTCCTCGAGGTTGGCCGCGCCCACGTAGTAGCGCAGGCCGCCTTCGAGCGAACCGGCGCGGGCGATGCATTCCTGCAGCACCTTCACGCCGACCCGCATGTTGGTCACGGGGTCGAAGGCGGTCAGCGTGCCGCCGGCCGGCTCGTACTTGTCGCCGTGCACGCGGGTCATGACCTGCATCAGCCCCTGCGCGCCGACCTGGCTCTGCGCGAACGGATTGAAGCTGGACTCGACCGCCATGATCGCGAGGATCAGTGTCGGATCGAGCTTGGTGTGCTTGCCGATGTTGTAGGCCTCGGCCACGAGCACGCTCAGCGGCTCGGCCGCGACGCGGTACTTCTTGCTGAGCCAGTAGGCCACGGCGGCCTGCTGCTTGGGCAGGTCGCCGGGGCTCGCGGCCGTGGTGCGCTCGATCGCGGTCGGCTCGAGGTCGGTGGCTTCGGGCGCGGGTTTGCGCGACTGCAGCCAGCCCATGAGCTGTTCTTCGCCTTGATGGCGCAGGTCGGGCCGCGCCACGAGGGCGAGGACCGCGAACACGATGGCCAGGCCCAGCAGGGCGAAACCGTTGTGCGTGATTTCAAAAAAGCCGTCTGCCACATCGGACACGAAGGTCCTCAGCCCGCGGGCCGTGGCATCAAACGCCTTGTTCATCGCTCTTCCTTTCTGTGCGGCACCTGTCGCAGCGCCGGGAAGGGCGATGGGATGGAGGCAGCGGCGCTTGGATTGGTACCAATCAGATTCCGCGCTCAGGGGGATAAGGTGCGCGGCCGTCTGATCAAGCCGGGGGGAGTCGGCAGCGGATACAGGGTGGTTCCGTCGCGTCGGGCGATCGGAGCAGGCGGGATTCTATCGTTGCTAAATACCCGGTCAAGCATAAGGAATTCAGTCTTAATTCTTAAAAGTGTCGAACAAATGTTTCAAATCCGTGTCCGGGACCGCATCCTTCTTAAGGGAAATCCCTTGAAAAATCGGGTTTGAAAAGCCGGGAAGGGGCGCCTAAGCTGAACAGGCCTGAGGTTTTCAGGTGCTTTCCGAAGCCAGGCAGTCACGGTGCAAGCCGCGGGCTCGAACGGCGGAGGATCCACGGCGGCAATCTCTTGCTGCCAGCACGACAGGAACCATCGACTTCCGGTCGAGCGAAACGATGGCAATGGGTCGTATGCCCGCCATCAAGCCCGGTGACATGACATTCGTCGCGTCACCGGGCTTTCTTGTTTCTGGCTTGCCGCCTGTTTGGGGCACACTCGCGCGAATGAATGCTGCCGCCTCGATACAAAGCTTAAGAAAGAACAAATGGGTGCGACGCGGGATCGTTGCACTGCTCGTGCTTCTGGGCCTTTGGGTCCTGGCCTGGCTGGCGGTGCCGCCGATCGCCAAGAGCCAGCTGCAGAAGATCGCGAGCGAGAAGCTGGGTCGCCAGGTCACGGTGGAGCGCATCGGCTTCAAGCCCTGGACCCTCGAGCTCACGCTCAACAACCTGCGCATCGCCACCGCCGACGGCAAGAACACCCAGGTCGCCGTGCGGCGCATCTATGCCGATGCCGAGCTGCAGTCGTTGTTCCGGCTCGCGCCCGTGATCGATGCGGTGACGGTGGAAGCGCCGGCCATCCTGCTGACCCACCAGGCCGACGGCAAGTACGACATCGACGACATCCTGGCCAAGCTGGCCTCCGGCCCGCCGCCCGACCCCAAGGCCGAGCCCGCGCGCTTCGCCATCTACAACATCGCGATCACCGAGGGCGCGGTCGACTTCGACGACCAGACCGTCAAGCGCCGCCATGAGCTGCGCGACTTCGTGCTCAAGGTGCCGTTCCTCAGCAACCTGGCCTCGCAGCGCGAGGTCAACACCGAGCCCAAGCTGGCCTTCGCGCTCAACGGCAGCAAGTTCGACTCGGCCGCGCTGACCACGCCCTTCGCCGCCAGCCGCAAGACCGACGCCCACGTGCAGTTCAAGGGGCTCGACCTCGCGCCCTATCTGGGGTACATCCCGGGCGGCCTGCCGGTGCAGCTGCAGGCCGGCAGCCTCGACGCCGACCTCAAGATCGACTTCCAGCAGGCCACCACGGTCGGCCTCAAGGTCACCGGCACGGTCGAGGCGCATGGCGTCAAGCTGGCCGATGCGCGCGGGCGCGACCTGCTGGCCTTCGACTCGCTCAAGCTCGCGCTGGCCGACGTGCGGCCGCTCGAATCGGTGTTCCATCTCAGCGAGGTCGCGCTGGCGAGCCCGCAACTGGTGGTGGCGCGCGATGCCTCGGGCCAGCTCAACCTGATGGCGCGCGATCCGGCCACGGGCCAGACCGAGAAGGTGGTCGCGGCCAAGCCGCCGGCACCGCCCGCTTCATCTGCCAGTGCCGCCAGCGGCGCCGCGGGCGCGGCGGCACCCAAGCCCACGCTCAAGGTCCAGGTCGACAAGGTCGCCCTCAGCGGCGGGCGCATCGGCTGGCGCGACGAGACCGTGCAGCCCGGCGCGGCGATCGACGTCACCGAACTCGGCATCGACGTCACGGCCCTCACCTGGCCGATGGAGAAGCCGGCCCAGTTCAGCGGCAGCACCGCGGTCGGTGGCGCCACGCTCAAGTTCAAGGGCAGCGGCACCGACAAGGCGGCCGACGTGCAGACCGAGGTCGACGCGCTGCCGCTCTCGCTGGCCGCGCCCTACCTGGCCCACAGCCTGGAGCCCACGCTCGACGGCAAGCTCAGCGGCGAGATCGACGTCGCCTGGGCTCCGCCGGACCTGCGCTTCAAGGCCAAGCGGGTGGCGGCCGACAACCTGGCGCTGACCCAGGCCAAGACCGCGCTCGCGAGCGTCGGCCGCTTCGAGCTGCGCGATACCGAGGTCGACATGGCGAAGCACACGCTGGCCGTGGGCTCGTTCACCGCCACCAATCCCAAGGTCAGCATCGAGCGCGACAGCGAGAAGCGCTGGATGTTCGAGCGCTGGCTCAGGACGCCGGCCGCCGCGGGCGGCAAGCCCGAAGCCGAGGCCAAGGTGGCCGCGCCCAAGCCGGCCGGCAGCGGCCCCGAATCGGCACCGCCGGGCGCCAACACCAAGCCCTGGGCGCTGACCGTCGGCACGTTCGCGGTCGACAACGGCAGCCTCTCGTATGCCGACAAGGCCAGCGCCACGCCGGTCGCGGTCGAGATCACGGCCTTCAAGCTCAATGCCGAGAAGCTCGCGCCCGAGACCGCCACCAAGTCGCCGCTGCAGGTGTCGGGCCGCATCGGCTCGGGCCGCCGCGCCGATCCGGGCCGCTTCGACTACAAGGGCCACATCGTGCTCAAGCCGCTGGCCGCCGAAGGCCGGCTCGAGGTGGCCTCGTTCCCGGCCCATGCGTTCAAGGCCTACTACGCCGACGCGCTCAACGTCGACATCCGCCGGGCCTTCGTCAGTTACCGCGGCAGCGTGAACTACGCGACCGCCCCGGCGGGCATGACCGTCAAGCTCGCGGGCGACACCGCGCTCGACGACTTCCGCGCCAACAGCGTGTCGCTGACCCAGTCGCCGGGCTTCGACCGCAACAACAACCAGTTGCTGAGCTGGAAGACGCTGAGCCTGCGCGGCCTGCAGGTGGGCCTGGCGCCCAATACGGCGCCCACCGTCGACGTGCGCGAGACCACGCTGACCGACTTCTTCGCCCGCGTGATCGTCGACCCGAACGGCCAGCTCAACCTGCTGAGCCTGACCAAGAAGGGCGAGGCCGAGGCCAACGCGGCCACGGCCGCGGCCGTCGAAACCCGTTCGCGCCGCAGCCTGGGCGGCACGACCACCACCACGCGCGGACCGGAGCGCCC
>NZ_JBZAYE010000662.1:0-3852 GCF_058244205.1 Variovorax sp. 20P10.2.4 | reverse complement strand
TCGAGGATGCCGCCCCCGGGCTGCGCGTGCGCATCGACCTGCCCGGCGGCGGCGACTGAGGCGCGCCACATTGCCGAACGGCAATGTTGTGTTCACGCACAGCACGCGCGCGAATTCCTAGGATCGGCGGCTCGCACTTTCACGTGCCAGCCGCATGGGCCGCGCCGCGGTCCCAGGCAATTCCCAGGAGACATCAACGGTGAGAATCAAGAGTCAGAGAGACTTCTGCTCGGGCGTGCTCTTCAGCGCCTTCGGCGTGGCCTTCGCATGGGGCGCCACGAACTACAACGTCGGCACCGGCGCCCGCATGGGCCCGGGCTACTTCCCGCTGATCGTCGGCATCCTCATCGCCCTGATGGGCGTGCTGATCACGCTCAAGGCGCTGTCGGTGGAGACCGACGACGGCGAGCCGATCGGGCGCATCGCCTGGAAGCCGCTGGTGTTCATCATCAGCGCCAACCTGATCTTCGGCGTGCTGCTCGGCGGGCTGCCGAGCATCGGCCTGCCGTCGATGGGGCTGATCGTCGCGATCTATGCGCTGACCTTCATCGCCAGCCTCGCGGGCGACAACTTCGGCTGGAAGGGCGTGACCCTGCTGGCCACCGTGCTCGCGCTCGGCAGCTACCTGGCCTTCGTGGTCGCGCTCAAGCTGCAGTTCCAGGTCTGGCCGACCTTCATCGCCGGCTGATTTCGCTACAAGAAGAACGAAAAGACAAGACAAGAGAACCATGGACCTGATCACCAACCTCTCGATCGGCTTCGGCGTCGCCTTCACGGCGCAGAACCTGGTCTACGCCTTCGTCGGCTGCCTGCTGGGTACCCTGATCGGCGTGCTGCCGGGCATCGGCCCGGTCGCGACCATCGCGATGCTGCTGCCCGCGACCTATGCGCTGCCGCCGGTGTCGGCGCTCATCATGCTGGCCGGCATCTACTACGGCGCGCAGTACGGCGGCTCCACCACCGCGATTCTCGTGAACCTGCCAGGGGAGTCATCCTCGGTGGTGACAGTGATCGACGGCTACCAGATGGCGCGCAAGGGGCGGGCCGGGCCCGCGCTCGCGGCCGCGGGGCTCGGTTCCTTCTTCGCCGGTTGCGTGGGCACGCTGATCCTGGCCGCCTTCGCGCCGCCGCTGACCGAGCTGGCCTTCAAGTTCGGCCCGGCCGAATACTTCTCGCTGATGATCCTGGGCCTGATCGGCGCCGTGGTGCTGGCCTCGGGCTCGCTGCTCAAGGCCATCACCATGATCCTGCTCGGCCTCGCGCTGGGCCTGGTGGGCACCGACGTGAACTCGGGCGTGGCGCGCTACAGCTTCGACATTCCCGAACTCACCGACGGCATCGGCTTCATCGCCATCGCCATGGGCGTGTTCGGCTACGGCGAGATCATCGCCAACCTTGCGGTGCCCGAGCACGAGCGCGAGGTCTTCACCGCCAAGGTCAAGGGCCTGTGGCCCACCAAGGAAGACTTCCGCCGCATGACGCCCGCTGTGCTGCGCGGCACCGCGCTCGGCTCGGCCCTGGGCATCCTGCCCGGCGGCGGCGCGCTGCTGTCGGCCTTCGCGGCCTACACCATCGAGAAGAAGATCAAGCTCAAGAACGGCGAGGTGCCGTTCGGCAAGGGCAACATCCGCGGCGTGGCGGGGCCCGAGTCGGCCAACAACGCCGGTGCGCAGACCTCCTTCATCCCGCTGCTCACGCTGGGCATTCCGCCCAACGCCGTGATGGCGCTGATGGTGGGCGCGATGACGATCCACAACATCCAGCCCGGCCCGCAGGTGATGACCAGCAACCCCGAACTGTTCTGGGGCCTGATCGCCTCGATGTGGATCGGCAACCTGATGCTGATCGTGCTGAACCTGCCGATGATCGGCATCTGGATCAAGCTGCTGACCATTCCCTACAAGTGGCTGTTCCCTTCGATCGTGCTGTTCTGCGCGGTGGGCGTGTACTCGGAGAACAACAACACCTTCGACGTGTGGATGGTCGCGATCTTCGGCATCGTGGGCTACCTGTTCCTCAAGCTCCGGTGCGAGCCCGCGCCGCTGCTGCTGGGCTTCATCCTCGGACCGATGATGGAAGAGAACCTGCGCCGTGCGCTGCTGCTGTCGCGCGGCGACTGGAGCGTGTTCGTCACGCGGCCGCTGTCGGCCGGGCTGCTCGCGGCGGCGCTGCTGTTGCTGGTGGTGGTGCTGCTGCCTTCGGTGAAGGCGAAGCGGGAAGAGGCGTTCGTCGAGGATTGATCGTTCGAGTGGCGGGGCCGCGCGGCCCCGCCTTTGCGCCTTCACTTCGCGGCGATGCACTCCACCTCGATCCGCGCATTGAAGGCCAGCGCCGTGGCACCGAAGGCACTGCGCGCCGGATACCGGCCTTCGGCGAAGTAGGTCTTGTAGACCTCGTTGAAGGCCCCCCACTCGCTCATGTCGGCCAGCATGGCGGTGCACTTCACCACGTCGGCCATGGTGTGGCCATGCGCTTCGAGCGTGGTCTTGATGTTCTCCATCACCTGCTTCGACTCGGAACCGATGCCGCCCGGCGGCAGCTTGAGGCTGCCGGGGAGGTTGCCGATCTGGCCCGACAGGTAGAGCGTGCGGCCGACCTGCACGGCCTCGGAGAAGGGCAGCGTGGTGGGCAGCACCTTGCCCGAGTTGAGATGGCGCGGCGCGACGCCGCAGGCGCTGGTCGCGAGCACGAGGCAGGCCAGCGCGGCGCCGCCGATGAGGGTGAGGCGTTTCATGGCGTTCCGATCGCGGCGAGGAATTTGGCGATGTCGTTCATGTCGTTGTAGACGGACGGCGAGATGCGCGCATGGTTGGCGCGCAGCGTGATCTCGATCTTGTCGGGCGCGAGCCGGCTCGCGAGCTGCGCGGCATTGGCATAGGCGAAGGTCACGATCGGCGAACTGCTGTCGGGCGGCGTCACCACCTGGAAGCCCTTGGCGCGCAGGCCGGCCTGCAGCGCATCGGTCATCGGCTTGCGCCAGGCCTGGATCCTGTCGACGCCCACGCTCTGGATCCAGTCGATGGATGCCGCGCAGGCGGCCTCGATGGAGGAGGCCGGGAACGAACCGCTGAAGTAGCCCGACACCGAATCGATCTGCACGCTCTCGTAGGGCACGCTGCCGGGCGGGTCGAGCGGATAGACGTGCAGGATCGGCGCCGCGAAATTGCGCGTCTGGCGGTAGCCGTACCAGGGCCGCTGCAGCTTGGGTAGCAGGCTCTTGCGCACGTAGAGGAAGGCGAAGCCGAAATCGCCCATCAGCCACTTGTAGGTGCCGCAGCCCGCGAAGTCGACGCCCGCGGCCTTCACGTCCACCGGCACCGCGCCGGCCGACTGGATCAGGTCGACGTAGACCAGCGCGCCGCGCGAATGCGCGAGGTCGCACACGGCCTTGAGGTCGTGCGTGAAGCCGTTGTAGAGCGACACGTGCGAGATCGCCACCAGCTTGGTGCCCGGCGAGATGGCCTTGTCGAGGTCGGCCAGCGCGATGCGGTGGTTGGCGTCCATCGGCACGGTGAGCACGTCGAGGCCGCGCAGCCGGTACTGCTCGTACATGTAGAACGAGCCCACGAAGTGCAGCGCGTCGGTGACCACGCGGCCGCCCGATTCGGGCAGGCCGAGCGCGCGCGTCACGAGGTACTCGCCCATCGAGGTGCTGGGCACGTAGGCGATCTCGTCGGCATCGGCATTGATCAGCGCCGCGAACTTCGCGGTGGCGGTCGCGCTGCCGCTCGCGAGCGAGAGCTTGGACTGCGCGTAGGAACTCAGCGCGTCGGTGGCGTACTGGTTCCAGGGGTGATCGGCCGCGCCGTTGAGGTACACGCGGTCGGCCACGCCGGGGAACAGCGCCTTGGC
>NZ_JBZAYE010000661.1:0-3882 GCF_058244205.1 Variovorax sp. 20P10.2.4 | reverse complement strand
GGCCCGCTGCATGCGCTGCTGCACTTCCTGCACGAACTGCAGGCCTGCCCCGGCGCGCCCGCGCTGCAACCGGGCGAGGTGGTCACCACCGGCACCTGGACCGACGCCTGGCCGATCGCGCCCGGCCAGGTCTGGCGCAGCGAGTTCGACGCGCCCTTCGACGGCCTCGAAGTCACGCTGCGCTGAGCGCGCGGCTCAGCCGGCCTTGCGAAAGGTCAGGTTGATGCGCACGCTGCCCAGCAGCGGATGCGGCTTGTCCTTGAGCGGCAGCACGCCATGGAAGCGCAGCCGGTCGGGGCCGCCCCACACCACCACGTCGCCATGCACGAGCGGCACGCGCTCGACCGCGTCGCCGCGCGCGAGCCCGCCGAACTGGAACACCGCCGGCATGCCCAGCGACACCGAGACGATCGGCGCGCCATGGTCGCGTTCGTCGCGATCCTGGTGCAGCGAGAGCCGCGTGCCGGGCTCGTAGCGGTTGACGAGGCAGGCATCGGGCCTGAAGCCCGCGAAGCCCGCCGTCTCGGCCGCCTCGCGCGCGAGCCGCGCGAACGCGGCGGGCATCGCGGGCCAGGGCTTTTGCGACAACGGATCGATCGCGTCGTAGCGGTAGCCGTTGCGGTCGCTGACCCAGCCCAGCGGCCCGCAGTTCGTCATCGCCACCGACATGGTGTAGCCGCCGGGCGTGACCAGGTGCCGGAACGGCGACACGCCCTCGATGCGCGGCAGCGCGGCCAGCAGCTCGCTCGCGAACGGCAGCGCGAAGCCGCGCAGCACGCAGGCACCCGGGCCCAGCGGCTCGGGTGCGCGAAACGGTTCGTCGGTGGCGGGGAAGAGCTCGAGGGTCATGGCGGATGCAGCCCTCGAAAATACCGCAAGCCGGCGCACCGGGTCCGGCCGGTTCCGGACATCCGGTACCGCCGGTGTGGTCTCAGGCGGTCTCGAGCATGCCCGCGAGCCGCGCCGCGATCAGCCCATGGGCCTCGGCCATGATGCGGTCGACCAGTTCCTGCACGGTCGGCACGTCGTGGATCAGGCCCGCCACCATGCCGCAGCTGAAGGCGCCCGCATCCACGTCGCCCTCGATCATCACGCGCGGATAGATGCCCGCCACCTGGTCGTGGATGTCCGAGATCTGAAGGTCCGCGCCCTTCGCGCGCTCGATCGCCAGCAGTTCCTCCACGCCCTTGTTGTTGAGCACGCGCTCGGTGTTGCGCAGGCCGCGCATCACCAGCCGCGTGTCGAGCTCGCTGGCCGCGACGATCGCGCGCTTGACGTTCTCGTGCACCGGCGCCTCCTGCGTGGCGATGAAGCGCGTGCCCATGTTCATGCCCTCGGCGCCGAGCGCGAGCGCGGCCACGAGGCTGCGGCCGTCGGCCATGCCGCCCGAGGCGACGAAGGGAATGCGCAGCTCGTCGGCCGCGCGCGGCAGCAGGATCATGTTGGGCACGTCGTCCTCGCCCGGATGGCCGCCGCACTCGAAGCCGTCGACGCTCACCGCGTCGCAGCCGATGCGCTCGGCCTTCAGTGCATGGCGCACCGAGGTGCACTTGTGGATCACCTTCACGCCGGCCGCCTTGAGCGCCGGCATGTGTTCCTCGGGGCTGCGGCCCGCGGTCTCGACGATGCGCACGCCGCCCTCGATGAGCGCGGCGATGTACTCGGGATAGGGCGGCTTGGAGAAGGTCGGCAGGAAGGTGAGGTTCACGCCGATCGGCTGGTCGGTCATCTCGCGGCAGCGCGCGATCTCGCGCGCCAGCAGCTCGGGCGTCTTCTGCGTGAGCCCGGTGATGATGCCGAGGCCGCCGGCATTCGACACCGCGGCCGCGAGTTCCGCGAAGCCCACGTAATGCATGCCGCCCTGGATGATCGGATGGCGGATGCCGAAGAGTTCGGTGATGCGAGTTTTCATGGTCGATGAGGGTGGAGGAAGAGGACGGGGAATGCGGCGCTGCCGCTCACCAGCGTTCCATGTACGGACGCAGGTCGAGCTCGAAGGTCCAGGCATCGCGCGGCTGCGTGTGCAGGTGCCAGTAGTTCTCGGCGATGTGCTCGGGGTTCAGGATGCCGTCCTCCGACTTCAGCGCGTAGCGCTCGGGGAAGCTGGTGCGGATGAACTCGGTGTCGATCGCGCCGTCGACCACCACGTGCGCCACGTGGATGTTGCGCGGCCCCAGCTCGCGCGCCATGCTCTGGGCCAGCGCGCGCAGCGCATGCTTGGCACCCGCGAAGGCCGCGAAGTTGGCGGCGCCCCGCAGGGCCGCGGTGGCGCCCGTGAAGATGATCGTGCCGCGGCCGCGCTCGACCATGCGTTTGGCCGCTTCACGGCCGTTGAGGAAGCCGCCGAAGCAGGCCATCTCCCAGATCTTGAAGTACTTGCGCGCGGTCTCCTCGAGGATGCTCGAGGGCACGTTGGCGCCGATGTTGAACACCAGCACCTCGACCGGCCCGACCTCGCGCTCGACCTGCTCGAACAGCGCGATCACCTCCTCCTCCTTGCGCGCATCGGAGCCGAAGGCCACGGCCTTGCCGCCGCCCGCCTCGATGCTCTCGACCAGCGGCTGCAGCTTCTGCGCGTCGCGCCGCGTCACGCAGGCGGTGTAGCCGCCGGCCGCGAAGCGCCTCGCGATCGCCCCGCCGGTGGAATCGCCGGCGCCGATGATCAGCGCCACACCGGCGCCCGCATTGCCCTGGCTCATGTCGTCTCCTTGATTGAACGCTCGTGGACCAAAGCACGGTAAAGGAGAGGCTTCGGGCTGTCAATCGAATCGAGCGCGCGACAGCATTCCGATGGCGCATGCACCGCATGCGGCCGGCGGGTTTCAGTCCAGGTGGTTGCGCTCGATGTCGCGGCGGGTCGAATTCAGGATGTCCTGGCGCGTGCGGTCGTTCTCGACCACGCGCGCCATCAGCAGCGCGCCCACGCACTGCGCCATCACGGCCCAGGCCGCGTCGTCGTCGCCCGCCAGGCGCTGACTCCAGGCCTTGTGCAATTTCTTCAGGCCGCGCTCGACCGCCGCGCGCACGGCCGGGTCGGAGCGCGCGATCTCGGCGCCCAGCGCGGGCAGCGCGCAGCCGGTCTCGGGGTGCAGTGCATGGGCGCTGCTGAGGTAGCTCTTGAGGCAGCGCGCCACGTGGTCGGGCGGCGAGTCGGGCGTGCCCGCGAGCATCTCGGCGCTGTTCTCCATCTCGCGCTCGATCAGCGCCGCGAACAGTTCGCCCTTGGAGCCGAAGTGGCTGTAGAAGGCGCCGCCCGTGAGGCCGATGGCCGACATCAGCGCATCGACGCCGGTGCTGCTGAAGCCCCCCTTCTTGGCGATCGCTCGGCTGCTCTCGAGCAGCTTTTCGCGGGTCTCTTCCTTGTGGTTGGGGGCGTAGCGCATGACGGTTCCTCGGCGCGGGATTCCGGTGGACAGGGCGAAGGGAAAAATAACATACGATCGTTCAGCCATCCTGACGCCAGGCCATCGATCGCTGCTCGTTTTCCCGGGTCCCTTGCAAGGCCCGCGCCCGCCGCGGAAGACGCTTTCAGGGCGCCGGCGCACCGATCCCGAGCAATTCCTTCACCAGCACGTACTGCGCATCGAGCATCGAGGTGCCCAGCGAGATGCGGCAGCCGCGCGCTTGCGCCGCGGCCAGGAGCGGCGTGATCGCGGGCGTCATGATGATCTCGGCCACGTCGGTGCCTGCCGCCAGGTGCGCCACGTCGAGCGGCAGTGCATCGCCCTCGTGCATGCCCATCGAGGTGGTGTTGACCACGAGGTCGAAGCCGCGCGGGTCGTTCATGCCCGCGCGCGCGGTGCAGTCCGGGTACGCGGCCGCCACGTCGGCCGCCAGTGCCTCGGCCCGCTCGTTCGTGCGGTTGTGGATCACCAGTTCGCG
>NZ_JBZAYE010000660.1:0-3884 GCF_058244205.1 Variovorax sp. 20P10.2.4 | reverse complement strand
CCGTCGGCGGTGAACACCACGCGCGCCATGCTCGACAGCGCCGCGCGCTCGGCGGCCGACACCTCCTGCTCGTGCAGCAGGTAGAAGCCGGCCGTGTCGTTGCGCGGAAAGCTGTTGCGGGTCTGCTGCAGCACGCGCTGGCGCAAGGTCTCGATCTCGCGCTGCAGCGACAGCAGGTAGGAGGCCGGCTCGCCGTTGATCACCACCAGGTCGCAGGCCACGCCGCCGAAGCCCCACCATGGTTGCGCGCGCAAGAGCGCATTGACCAGGCCCATGCCGCTCACCGAATGGATCAGCACCAGCACGATCGGCTTGTCGCCCGAGATGCCGAAGCGCCAGATCTGCCGCAGGTCGAACAGGCCGCGCTCGCCCATCGGGCGTGGCGTGGTGTAGGTGAGGATGGTGGTGAGGTCCTGCAGCGCCACGTTCTGCGCGGGCGTGATCGTGAGGTCGCGCAGCCGCACCTGCGCCAGCGTGGCGGCCATACGCTTCGTGCGCTCCACGTGCATCGGCTCGAGGTAGCGGTCGATGGTGGGCATCAGCGCCTCGATGCTGTCGTCGGCCGCGGTGGCGAAGCCCAGCCGCGCGGTGGCGCCCGGCGCGATCGACAGCCGCACGCGCAGGCAGGCGATGGGATCGAGGCCGTTGATGGGCGCGCCGGTGGCATCGAGCGGCTGCATGTCGATCGCCGGCGCCGCCAGCGTGCGGTTGCGGCCGACGAAGGCGCGCCGGTCGGTCATGCAGTCGATGGCGATCACGTGGGCATCGACAGAGGCCACGAAATGCACGGCCGCCACCGCCGGATCGCCCTGCAGCCGCGGCCGGCGCGACATCAGCAGCGCGCGCAGGTCCGGGCGCCAGCGCGACTCGACGAACAGGTTGGCGAAGGCCGGATGGGCCTCGTCGGCCTTGGGGTTCGAGAGCACAGGCTCGAAGTACGAGAACAGCTCGAGCGTGCGCGTGCGCTCGCCGGTGTTCTGCAGCGTGATGCTGCGCAGCTCGGTGTCGTCCTCGGGGCTGATCAGCACCGTGGTGCGCACCTGCAGGCCCGGCCCGCTGGCATCGAACTGCACCTGGTCGGCGAGGAAGCGGGTGCGGTAGTCCCAGTCGATGCCGGGCGCGGGCAGCGCGGTCAGCGAGACGGGCGTGTCGTTCGCGTCGTCGCGCAGGTAGAAGAAGGTGCCGTAACCGTCGCGCAGCGGGTCGTCGCGCCAGCGCGTCACGTTGAACGAGCGCCAGCGGCTCACGCCGGCGCCGCTGGCGCGCAGCGCCACCGTGTAGCGGCCGTTCGACAGCAGGTGCGTGGGCTGCGGGCCCGGCGCCAGCGGGTCGACCAGCCGCGGCTGGAACATCGGCGGCAGCTCGCCGCGGCTGGGCTCGGGCGGCGAACGCGGGTCGGCGCTGCCGATGATCTGGCGCGGCGTGCGCTCGTGCAGCAGCGAGAGATGCGCCTCCACCACGGCCGCGCTGCCGAACCAGCGGCGCGGCGCGTCGTCGCGCAGCACGTTGCACAGCGCCACCAGGGTCATGCCCTGGTGGTGCGCCATGAAGTTGCGCACCACGGTGAAGGCCTGGCCCTCGTGCTGGCGCGAGGCGGTGAAGTCGACCGCGTCGTGGAAGCCGTAGGCGCCGCGCGCGCCCAGCGATTCGAGCAGCCGCAGGTTGTCGGTCGCCTCGGCCGGCGCGAGCACCGCGGCCAGCGCGCTCGCATAGGGCGCCACCACGCGGTCGGTGGGCGGCGTGCGGCGCAGCGCGAGCCGCGGCACGCCGAAAGGCGCGTACTGGTAGGCCAGCGAATGGTCGCGGCCGTGATAGGCCGACTCCGACACGCCCCAGGGCAGGTCCTGCGCGCGCGCGAAGGCGCGGTGCTCGGCGATGGCGGCGGCATTGGCCACCTGCAGCAGGCCGTCGTCGGGCTCGGGCATCACCAGCGAGGGCATCAGGTACTCGAACATCGAGCCCGACCACGACTTGAGGCCGGGCCGGAAGCCCACCAGCAGGAAGGGCCGGCCCAGCGCCATCCAGTGGCGCCGCGGCACGTCGGCCTTGGCGATCGCGAGGAAGCTCAGCAGCCGCGACTCCGAGGCCATCAGGTCGTAGTAGCTGGCGTCGAGCACGTCGTCGTCCACGCGCAGCCCGATGTGGAACAGGTGCCGCTTCGGGTCGTAGAGGCCGCGGAAGTCCATGCCGTCGCTGAGCGCCTCGCAGCGCCGCGCGAGCGCCTCGAGGGCCTCGCCGTTCGGTGCCCCGGCCGCGCCGCCGCCGGCCGCGTCCTGCGCCGCGAAGGCACGGCAGGCCTGTGCCACCGCGATCAGGTGGCCGGCCAGGTTGCCGCTGTCCACGCTCGAGACGTAGGCCGGCGCCAGCCGCTCGAGCGTGCGCGTGTCGTACCAGTTGCACAGGTGGCCCTGGTGCTTGTGCAGCCGGTCGACGCTGCCGAGCGTGGCCGTCAGCCGCGCCACCAGCTCGGTGCTGCCGATCCAGCCGAACTCGCGCGCGCAGGCGGCCGCCAGCAGGTACATGCCGATGTTGGTCGGCGAGGTGCGGTGCGCCAGGGCCGGCTCGGGATCGGTCTGCAGGTTGTCGGGCGGCAGGTGGTTGTCCTGCGCGCCGACCACGTGCTCGAAGAAGCGCCAGGTGTCGCGCGCCAGCGCCTCGAGGTAGTCGCGCTGGCCGGTGTCGAGCGCGTCGGGACGCCCGGTTTCGACCCGGCTGCCCCACCAGGCCGCGACCGGCGCCAGTGCCCACAGCACGAACAGCAGCGGGGCCAGCACCGGCCAGTCGCTGTAGTGCGCGGCCACGGCCAGCAGCAGGCAGGCCCCCCCGACCGCGCCGCCACCGCGCAGGAACGCGGCCAGGCGCTGGCTCGACTGGGCCTGCGATTGCGCGGCGGTGGTCCATTGCAGCAGGCGCCGCCGGCTCACCAACAGCCGCCAGAGCGCGCGCGCCATCGCGTCGAGCAGCATCCGCGCCTGCGCGGCGAGTTGCACGAACTGCCAGGCCGCGCCGGCCAGGGCGCGCAGCAGCTCGACCGCGCCGACGTCGAAGAAGTGGCGCAGCTCGATCGCGCGCCGCGTCGGCACCAGCCCGGCCAGCGCGCCGAGCACCGGGCCGATGGTCAGCCCCGCGGCCACGGCCAGCAAGGTCCAGCCCAGCGGCAGCGCATGCGTGAACACCACCAGCACCAGCAGCGCGAACGAGGCCGGCACCACCATCGAACGGCGCAGGTTGTCGCCCATCTTCCAGAGCCCCACGCCGTCGATGCCGTAGTGGCGGGCGCGCCACATCAGCGGCAGCAGCTGCCAGTCGCCGCGCACCCAGCGGTGCACGCGCGAGGCGAACACGCCCGCGTGGTGCGGGAAGTCCTCCACCAGCACCAGGTCGTTCACCACCGCGCAACGCGCCATCGCGCCTTCGAGCAGGTCGTGGCTCAGCACCGCGTCGTCGGGCAGCCGGCGGTCGAGCACCGCATGCACGGCACGCACGTTGAGCAGGCCCTTGCCGGTGAACGAGCCGCTGCCGAAGACGTCCTGGTACACGTCGGAGGCGCTGTTGCTGTAGGGATCGAGCCCGCAGGCGCCCGCGAAGATCCAGCGGAACAGCGAGCGCTCCTCGCGCGGCCCGAAGGGCGTGACGATGCGCGGCTGCAGGATGCCGTAGCCGCTGACCACGCGGCGGCGCGCGGCATCGACACGAGGCGCGTTGAGCGGATGCGCGGCGACCGCGACCAGCTCGCGCAGCGCGCCGGGCGGCAGCACGGTGTCGCTGTCGAGCGTGAGCACGTAGGGCGTGCGGCCGGTCGCGAAGCTGCCGGGCACCAGCGGCAGGAAGCCGTCGGCCTCGCCCTGCGCCAGCAGGCGCAGCAGCATCTCGAGCTTGCCGCG
>NZ_JBZAYE010000066.1:0-20159 GCF_058244205.1 Variovorax sp. 20P10.2.4 | reverse complement strand
GTGCGCTGGCTGGCAACGGCGAGGCTGCTAGCGCCCCAGGTCCTTCGCCGACACCCCGGCGATCCCCCAGTTCTCCTTCGGCACGTCGTGCAGCCACACGCGCACGTTCTCCTTCGGCGCGTTGACGGCCTCGACGATGGCGGCCGTGACCTTCTCGATCAGCGCGCGCTTCTGGTCCTCGGTGCGGCCTTCGATCAGGTAGATCTGTGCAAACGGCATGGTCCGGCTCCTTCCGTGTTCAGACGAAGCGCAGCCCGACGCTGCCCATGCCCTGCACCTTGAGCGTGACCGAGTCGCCCGCCTGCACGGCCACCGCCTCGGTGATGCCGCCCGAGAGGATCAACGTGCCGGCGGGAATCTCCTCGCCGCGCGCGCCCAGGTGGTTGGCCAGCATCGCGATGGCCGCGGCCGGATGGCCGAGCACCGCCGCGCCGGCGCCGAAGGCCACGGGCTGGCCGTTCTTCTCGAGCACGATGCCCGTGGTGCGCAGGTCGACCTCGCTCGCGGGCACGGCCCGGCCGCCGACCACGAAGCGCGAAGCCGAGGTGTTGTCGGCCACCACGCTCTTGAGGTCGAACTTGAAGTCGCGGTAGCGGCTGTCGATCACCTCGATGCCGGGCAGCACGAAGTCGGTGGCCGCGAGCACCGCGCCGATGTGGCAGCCCGGGCCCCTGAGCGCGCGCTTCGTCACGAAGGCGATCTCGGGCTCGACCTTCGGATGGATCAGCTCGCTCACCCTGCACTCGCCGCCCTCGGGCACGGCGTAGTTCTCGGCCATGAAGCCGAAGACCGGCGTGGTCACGCCCATCTGCTTCATCTTGGCGTGCGAGGTCAGGCCGGCCTTGAGGCCGACGATGCGCAGGCCGCGCGCGGTCTTGCGGCGGCGGATCTCGTCCTGGATCGCATAGGCGTCGTCCCAGTCCATCTGCGGGTATTCGTCGGTGATCTTGGGCGTGTCGCGCGCCTCGAGCTCGCAGGTCTCGAGGTGCTCGGCGAGCGCGGCGATGGTCTTCGCATCGAGCTTCATGCCGCCACCTCCTGCACGACCTCGGCGGCCACCGGCACCGGCGCCCGGCGCTCGCGCGCCAGCGTGATCGCCGTGTCCTCGATCATGTCCTCCTGCCCGCCGACCATGCCGCGCCGGCCCAGCTCGACCAGGATCTCGCGCGCCGGCACGCCGTATTTCTTCTCGGCGCGCTTGGCGAACAGCAGGAAGCTCGAGTACACGCCCGCGTAGCCCAGTGTGAGCGAGTCGCGGTCGACGCGGATCATGTGGTCCATGATCGGTACCACGCGGTCCTCGGCCACGTCCTGGATGCCGAACACGTCGACGCCGGTCTCGATGCCCATGCGGTCGCAGACCGCGACGAACACCTCCATCGGCGTGTTGCCCGCGCCCGCGCCCAGCCCCGCGGCGGCGGCGTCGATGCGGTTCGCGCCCGCCTCCACCGCGGCGATCGAGTTCGCGATGCCCATCGCGAGGTTGTGGTGGCCGTGGAAGCCCAGCTCGGTGGCGGGCTTCAGTGCCGCGCGCACCGCGCCCAGCCGCGCCTTCACGTCCTCGGGCAGCATATGGCCGGCGGAATCGGTCACGTAGATGCAGTTGGCGCCGTAGCCTTCCATCAGCAGCGCCTGGCGCACCAGCAGTTCGGGCGAGGCCATGTGGGCCATCATCAGGAAGCCGACCGTGTCGAGGCCGAGCTTGCGCGCCATCGCGATGTGCTGCTCCGACACGTCGGCTTCGGTGCAGTGCGTGGCCACGCGCACCGTGTGCACGCCCAGGCCGTGCGCCATGCGCAGGTGGTCGACGGTGCCGATGCCCGGGATCAGCAGCGCCGAGACCTTGGCGCGCTTCATCAGCGGGATGACGGTGCCGAGGTACTGCTCGTCGGAGTGGGCCGGAAAGCCGTAGTTGACCGAGCTGCCGCCCAGGCCGTCGCCATGCGTGACCTCGATCAGCGGCACGCCCGCCTCGTCGAGGCCGGTGGCGATGTGCTTCATCTGTTCGAGGGTCATCAGGTGGCGCTTGGGATGCATGCCGTCGCGCAGGGTCATGTCGTGCACGGTGACGCGGCGGCCCTTCAGGGTGGTGGTGTTCATGGGGTGGGTGCTCCTATGCCGCGACGGCTTCGGGTTGCGGGGCGCCGGCGAGCATCGCCTCGGCGAACATCTCCGCCGTGCGCGCCGCGGCGGCGGTCATGATGTCGAGGTTGCCGGCGTACTTGGGCAGGTAGTCGCCCAGGCCCTCGACCTCGAGGTAGATCGACACGCGCTTGCCGTCGAACACCGGCCCGTTGACCAGCTTGTAGCCCGGCACGTAGCGCCGCACCTCGGCGATCATGGCGTGCACCGAGGCGGTGATGCGCGCCTCGTCGGGCGTGTCCTCGGTCAGGCAGTGCACCGTGTCGCGCATGATCAGCGGCGGCTCGGCGGGATTGACGATGATGATCGCCTTGCCCTTCGCGGCGCCGCCCACGCGCTCGACCGCGCCGGCCGTGGTGCGGGTGAACTCGTCGATGTTCTTGCGCGTGCCTGGACCGACCGAGCGGCTCGACACGGTGGCCACGATCTCGCCGTAGGCCACGGGCTGCACGCGCGACACCGCCGCCACCATCGGGATGGTGGCCTGGCCGCCGCAGGTGACCATGTTGACGTTGGCGGGCCGCTCGCCGGCATCGGCCATCAGCGCCTGCAGGTTGACCGGTGGCACGCAGAACGGGCCGATGGCCGCGGGCGTGAGGTCGATCATCAGCACGCCGAGCGCATGGAGCTTCGCGCTGTTCTCGGCATGCACGTAGGCGCTGGTGGCATCGAAGGCGATCCGCACGCCGTCGGCCTTCACGTGCGACAGCAGGCCGTCCACGCCCTCGGCGGTGGTCTTCAGGCCCATCTCGCGGGCGCGCTTCAGACCGTCGGACTCGGGGTCGATGCCCACCATCCACACCGGCTCGAGCACCGGGCTGCGCTGCAGCTTCGCGAGCAGGTCGGTGCCGATGTTGCCCGGGCCGATCAGCGCGCACTTGATCTTGTTCGTCATGGGTTTTTCTCCGTCAATGGAAGCGCACCGAGCAGCCGCCGAGGCCGCCGATGGAGACGCGGAAGTTGTCGCCGGCCTGGGCCGGGAACATGGCGGCGAGCGCGCCCGAGAGGATCACCTCGCCGGCCTTGAGGCCGATGCCGAGCGCGCCGAGGGTGTTGGCCAGCCACGCGACCGCGTTGACCGGCGAACCGAGCGCGGCGGCGCCCGCGCCGGTGGCGATGATCTCGCCGTTCTTCTCGAGCACCATGCCGCAGGTCGAGAGGTCGACGCGGCGCGGATCGACCGCGCTGTCGCCGAGCACGAACACGCCGCACGAGGCGTTGTCGGCCACGGTGTCGGCGATCCTGATCTTCCAGTCGCGGATGCGCGAGTCGACGATCTCGAAGCAGGGCATCACGCATTCGGTGGCGGCCAGCACGTCGGCGTTGACTATGCCCGGGCCCATCAGATCGCGCTTGAGGATGAAGGCGATCTCGCCCTCGGCCTTGGGCTGGATCAGCGTGGTGCTGTCGATCGACTCGCCCTCGCCGACGATCATGCCGTCGAGCAGGTAGCCGAAGTCGGGCTGGAACACGCCGAGCATGTTCATCACGGCGCGCGAGGTCACGCCGATCTTCTTGCCGACGATGCGCTCGCCGGCATCGAGGCGGCGCGCGATCATGCGCTGCTGCACGCCGTAGGCATCGGCCACGGTGATGCCCTCGTGGCGGCTGGTGAGCGGATCGACGACGCTGCGCGCGCGCAGCGCCTCGTAGAGCTCGTCGCCGAGCTGCTGGATCAGTGTGGGGTCCATGGTCTCTCTTTGCGTTGGGATGGAAGAAATCAGTCGGCCTCGGCCAGGAAGTCGCCGACCAGCCGCGCGAAGCGCGCGGCATGCTCGATCTGGGTCCAGTGGCCGCAGCGGCCGAACACATGCAGCTGGCTGTCGGCGATCCACTCGGACAGCGTCAGTGAGGTGGCGAGCGGGATCACGCGGTCCTCGCGGCCGTGGATCAGCAGCGTGGGATGCGGCAGCGCGCGGATGTCGGCCTCGGGACTGGCCAGCGCATCGACCCAGCGCTGACGCGGTGCCGGGAACATGGCGCCGAACGACTCCTGGAAGCCGGGCCGGATGCTGGCCTCGTAGCGCAGCTGCGCGAGCTCGTCGCTGACCAGCGTGCGGTCGAAGGCGAACACGTCCATGATGCGGCGCATGTTCTCGAACGAGGGCGTGTAGCCCCAGACGGCGTCGAGGCCCGGCGTGATCGCGAAGGGCACGCCCACGCTGCCCATCAGCACCAGCCGGCGCACGCGCTGCGGCGCGCGGATGGCGAGCGCCAGCGCGAGCGCGCCGCCGAAGGAGTTGCCGATCAGGTCGGTGCGTTCGATGTCGAGCGCATCGAGCAGGTCGAGCGCCTGGCGTACCCAGCCGTCCATGTCGTAACGCGCGCCCGGCACGCGCTCGGTGAAGCCGAAGCCGGCCATGTCGGGCGCGATCGCGCGCCGGCTCGCGGCCAGCACCGGCAGCACGAGCCGCCAGTTGGCCCAGGCGCTGACGCCCGGGCCCGAGCCGTGGATCAGCAGCACGGGCGCACCCTGCCCCAGGTCGTGCACGTTGGTGGCGAAGCCGCCGGTGCGCACGCTGTGGGCGATCTCGGGGTTGGTCACTGCCGTGTCCTCAGAGCTTGATGCAGACGTTGCGGAGCTCGGTGTAGAACTCCAGCGAATGCACGCCGCCCTCGCGGCCGATGCCCGAGGCCTTGGCGCCGCCGAAGGCGGTGCGCAGGTCGCGCAGGAACCAGCTGTTGACCCAGCAGATGCCGACCTCGACGCGCTTGGCGACGCGGTGCGCGCGGCCGAGGTTCTCGGTCCATACGGTGGTGGCGAGGCCGTAGTCGGTGGCGTTGGCGAGCGCGATCGCTTCCTCCTCGGTGTCGAAGGGCGCGATGTGGCAGCAGGGGCCGAAGATCTCCTCGCGGATCACCGCGGCCGTCTCGGGCAAGCCGGTCCAGATGGTGGGCTGCACCCAGTTGCCCTCGGCCAGCGCCCCCTTCATGGCCGGCACGCCGCCGCCCGTGACGACGGTGGCACCCTCCTGCACGGCCTTCTCGTAGTACGACAGCACCTTGCGCTGATGCTCGCGCGAGATCAGCGGGCCGAGGCCGACGCCGGGTTCTTCCGAAGGACCTGGCTTCAACGCCTCGGCCTTGATCTTGAGCGCCGCAACGAACTTCTCGAAGATCGGCCGCTGCACATAGACCCGCTCGGTGCCCAGGCAGACCTGGCCGCAGTTCTCGAAGGCCGAGCGCGTGATGCCGGCCACGGCCTTGTCGAAGTCGGCATCGGCGAACACGATGCCGGCGTTCTTGCCGCCGAGCTCGAAGGACACCGGCCGCACGCCCCTGGCGGCCGCGGCCATGATGGCCTCGCCGGTGCGGGTCTCGCCGGTGAAGGTGATGCCGTTCACGCCCGGATGCCGGGTCAGGAACTCGCCGGCCGAGTCGGGCCCGAAGCCGTGCACGACGTTGTAGACGCCCGCCGGAATGCCGACGGCGTTCATCACTTCGCCGAGCAGGGTGGCGGTGGCGGGCGTTTCCTCCGAGGGCTTGACGACGACGGTGTTGCCGCAGGCCAGCGCGGGGCCGACCTTCCAGGTCATCAGGAGCAGCGGCAGGTTCCAGGGGCAGACGACGCCGATCACGCCCAGCGGCGAGCGCACGGCATAGTTGAGCGCCTGGCCGCCGTCGGGCGTGACCATCTCGAAGCTCTCGGTGGGCACGTTCTTCACGATGTCGGCGAACACCTTGAAGTTGGCCGCGCCGCGCGGGATGTCGACATGCGAGGCCAGCGCATGCGGCTTGCCGGTGTCGGCCATCTCGGCGGCGAGGAAGTCGTCGAAGCGCCGGTTGATCTCGTCGGCCACCGCATGCAGCAGCTCGACGCGGCGCGCGACGCTCATGCGGCCCCATTCGCCATCGAGCGCGGCGCGGGCCGCGCGCACGGCGGCATCGACCTCGGCCGCGCCGGCTTCGTGCACCAGGCCGATCAGGCGGTTGTCGACCGGTGCCCGGTTCTCGAAGGTCTTCGCGCCGGCGACGAACTCGCCGCCGATGAAGTTCATGAACTGCTTCATCGAGCGCTCCTCAGGTCAGCACGCTCAGGAAGTTCTCGTTGAGCTTGCGGTCGTGATAGAAGATCGCGCGCCCGAGCTCGTCGTCGGTCCACACCAGCGGCGGCTTGTCGGGGTAGTAGATGTAGCCGCCCGAGAACACCTCGTTGCGGTTGCCGCTCGGGTCGAAGAAGTAGATGGTCTCGCCGCGCGTGATGCCGTGGCGCGTGGGACCGATGTCGAGCGACACGCGCTTCTTCGAGATGATGTCGGCCGCCTTCAGCACCTCGCCCCAGTTATCGAGCAGGAACGACGCATGGTGGAACTTGTTCTTCTCGGCATGGCGGATGAAGGCGATGTCGTGCGGCTTGGTCGAGCAGGTCAGGAAGGCCGCGATGTACATGCGCTCGGGACCGGCCACCACGCTCTCGGCGAGCTGGAAGCCCAGCACGTCGATGAACAGCTTCATGGTGCCGTCGAGGTCGTCGCCGTACAAAAGGCAATGGTCGAAGCGCGAGGGCGCCATGCCCTTGAGATCGTCGGGATAGACCTCGGGGTTCTCGTAGGACATGCCGTTGCCGACCTTCTCCTTCTCGGCGAACAGTTCGATCGAATGGCCGGTGGGCACGGTGAAGCGAAAGCGCCTGCCGGTGCGCAGATGCTCCCCGGCCTCGATCCACTGCAACTCGGTCGCGAGGCCGCTGGCCTTGACGTCGGCCGCGAGCTTCTCGAGCGTGGCGGGCGAATCGACGCGAAAGCCCATGAAGTCCATGCCGGCCTCGTCGGCCTCGCGCAGCACCACGCTGTGGTGATCGTGCTCGTCCCAGGCCTTGAGGTAGATGCGGCCCTGCGGGTCGCGAGCGGTTTCGATCAGGCCCAGCACGTCGCGGTAGTGCTTGAGCGCGGCCTCGATGTCGAGCACGCGCAGTTGCACGTGTCCGGGACGGATGACGCCGGTGATTGCCATGAGAGTCTCCTTGGTGGTTGAAAAGGTTCAGGTGGGGGAACTGGAATTTCTGGAAGCCGTTGCTGCATGCCGTTCGATGCAGCGGGCCAACTTGTCGACGGCGCGCAGGGCAAGATCGCTTTGCGGATAGGCCCTGCAGGCGAGCACATAGCCCTGGGCTTCTTCCGCGGCGCTGACGTGGCAGCGGCTCATGCGGTCGTGGCGCACATGGCCCGATTCGATGCGGACCTTGCAGACGCCGCAGCCGCCGCCTCGGCAGCCGACGGGGATGCCTTTGCGGCCCAGTTTTTCCATGCCGCCGAGCAGGGTCTGGTTGGGTTGGCAGTCGTATCGCTCGCCGGTGTTGTCTATGGCTACTGAGAAGGTCATGAAGGTTCTCGTTTGGTTGGCCGGGGGCGCGTGCACAGGACAGCGGGTACTTCCCTCCGCGAATGTCCCCCGCCCTTCGGGCTCCTCCTTTATTTCGCTGCGGGAAGCACCCACTGCCCTGTGCACGGGGGCGCTGTGGTGGTGCCGGCCGCACAACAACCGTTGCGTCCAGGCGCACGTCGATGGGGTACTCCCCGCAGCGAAATAAAGGAGGAGCCGAAGGCGGGGGACATTCGCGGAGGGGAGTACCCCATCGGCGTGCGCCCGCCCCGACGCATCCAAAAAAAGACGAGCCATCGCTAAAGCGCCTTGAACAAGGGACTGCGAGGCGCAGCAGAAGCCGCATCCGCCGCCGTAAAAAACTTCTCGGTATAGATATCGCGCTCGAACAGCCGCCCCTGCATCAGCGTCGCGATACAGGCCTCGGTCATCGGCGGCGGCCCGCACAGATAGGCCTTGTGCCCCCGGAAGTCGTTCGCGAAATGCGCCTTCAACGCTTCGTGCGCATAGCCCCGCGCACCGGTCCAGTCCGAGCCCTCGGGCAGGTCCGACAGCACCGGCAGATAGCTGAAGTTCGGATGCGCGTCCGCCAGCTGCTCGAACAGCTCGCGAAAGTACAGCTCCTCGGCATTGCGCGCCCCCTGGATCAGCGTGATCGGCAAGGTGCATCCCTCGGCCAGCAGATCGAGCACCATCGACTTCGGGCTCGACAGCCCCGAGCCGCCGGCCACGAAGATCATCGGCAGCCGCGCCGACTTGCGCACGAAGAAGCGGCCGTTGGGGGCCGTGAAGCGCAGCCGCTGGCCCGGCTGCAGCGCGTCGTGCAGCCAGCCCGTGGCGCGGCCGCCGGGCACGCGGCGGATGTGCAGCTCGATCAGATCCTCGCCCGGTGCATTCGCGATCGAGAAGGCGCGCTCCCCTTCCACCCCCGGCACCTGCAGCATCACGTACTGCCCGGCCTGGAACGAGGCCGCGCGTTCCGTGCGCAGCCACAGGCCGCGGATCGTCGGCGTCAGCATGCGCGCCTCCACCACCTCGGCATCGAAGTCCTCGAGCGGCAGGAAGCGCGCATCGGGGTCCTCGTCGATCTCGGCCTCGATCACCAGGTCGGCCTGCGCCATCGCGCAGCACGCCAGGATCTTGCCCTCGTCGCGCTCGAAATCCATCAGCGCGAAGTTCGAGGCATCGCCGTGGTCGCATTCGCCCTCGAGCACCTGCACCTTGCAGGTGCCGCACACCCCGTGGCCGCAGGCGTGCGGCAGCCACACGCCCGCGCGCAGGCAGGCATCGAGCACCGTCTGGCCGTCGCGCGCCGCCACGCCCTGGCCCAGCGGCTCGATCATGATCTGGAAGCTCATGGCATCGCTCCTTGCTCGGTGGGCAGCCTCAGCTGCACGAACCCTCGATGCCGCGCAGGCCCGGCGTGCGGAAACGGATCGCCGACTTGTGGACCAGGCCGTTGTCGGCCAGCGACTTCGCGGCATCGGGCACGAAGGGCTTGCCCGAGTCGAACCACTCGGCCGTGGTCCAGTCGATCTTTTCGAAATCGGGATGGCTGCCGTAGACGCCGGGCAGCACCTCCGACAGCAGCGCGCCGAAGGGCATGGCCGCGGGCAGCGGCAGGCACACGGGCGAACAGAACAGCAGGTGGTCTTCCCAGCCGATGTAGAGCAGGCGGTTGCCGTGGAAGCGCTCCTCGGCATCGGCGACGGTGCCGGTGTAGCCCGGGGCGAGTGCAATGACGGACATGTTTTTTTCTCCTGGATGAATGACGGCTTCGGCAGCGCGGCTTCGCCTCGTGGCTCAAGCGACGATCGCCTCTTTCTCGGGGGGGGCGCGGCGCTCCGTCGAGGTGTCCTGTCCCGTCCACCGATCCCAGTTCGCCTGGTCCGGAGAGCCGTTGAACTCGCCGTTGTCCGCGCCCGCGTTGATGTGGTAGTAGTCGAGCACCGCCGCGAGCGGGTTGAAGCCCTCGACCGTCGGGTCGGTCCCCTCGGGGAAGCAGTTGCCCTGGTAGATCTGGTGCACCGGCAGCCAGGCCTGCACGTACTTCTCGGGCTCGCCGTCGAACACGTCCTTGCAGCCGTCGGAGCAGAAGTGGTACTTCATGCCGTGGTAGCTGCTCTCGCGATAGCAGATCTTGGTCGGGTCGTCGGGCTCGGTGAAAGCCATCGGGATCTGGCAGGTCTGGCACAGCATCGGCAGCGTGTTGTTGAACCAGCGCTTGCCCTGCTGCTCCTGCGCGGCCAGCCACTCGAAGCGCGGGCGGTACAGCGCGTCGAAGGTGTCGGGGTACTTGGCCGACAGCCACTCCATCTCGTCGGGGCGCGGTGCCCACACGTTGATGTTGGCCGCGTGGCCGTAGTTGTTGAAGATGGCCCAGGCCTCATGCGAGAGGCGGCCCTTCTCCTTGCTCGCCACCTCGTGGTACTTGGGCATGCGGATGCCGTAGCGCGAGAGGTCCTGGAACAGCGCGCCGCCATTCTTCTCGAAGTACATCTCCCAGGCCTCGGACCAGCTCATCACCCGCTTGGGCAGCATGTAGTCCATCATCATCGACACCAGCGTCAGCAGCCGGTAGCCGCGCCAGAACCACTTGTCGACCCACTTCTGCACGATCGGCACGTTGCCCGGGTCCTGCTCGAGGATGAACTTCACCACCTCCAGGCCCAACGTCATGTGGCGCGACTCGTCGCTCTGGGCCGAGAAGCCGAAGGTCACGGTGGCCATGTCGCCGTTGTAGGCGGCGCCGCTCATGAAGGGCATGAACAGCAGGTTGGTCAGCACGTACTCGAACGAGAACGAGATCGCGGTCACGAACTCGAAGGGCCCCGCGCTCATCGCGTCCTCGAAGTAGCTCTTGGGCACCGACAGGTACCACACGCGGTCGTGCATGTGCTGCGGATCGTGCAGGCCGTTGAAGTACTTGTTGAAGTGGCTGATGGTGTGGAACTGCGTCTGCGCATGGCGCAGCTCGTCGATCGACTGCATCTGGCAGGCCACGCGCGCGCCCACGCCGCGAAACGACCGCCCGGCCATCGCATAGCCGCGGTGCGCCGCGTACTCCAGCGGCGACACGCCCGTGAGGAACAGCTTCAGCGTGTTCAGGTAGCGCGGGTCGCTGATGTTGAACTGGCCGTTGTTCTGCTGGAACGCGTCGATGATCGCGTAGAGCTTCTTCTCCTTCTCGCCCTGGAACTTCCAGTAGGCGTCCATCGTGAGGCGGAACGGGTCCTCCCACTGGTCCCAGTCGTGGATCTTGATGCCCTCGAACTGGTCGAAGGGGAACACGTCGTCCATCGACTGGTAGCTGGTCTCCCAGCCGAGGCCGCGGGTCATCATGGCGTAGCGTTCCTTGAGGCCGAGGCGCTTGCCGGTGCTGCTGTTGGGGGTCGTCATGGCGTTGTCGTCCTGTGCGTTGTCGTTGTGGGTGCGGTGGTCGTCGGGGTGCGCGTGCTCAGGCGCCCCAGTGCAGCGAGAACTCGTCGTCGGTCTCCTCGATGCTTCCCGACAGCGAGATCAGGCTCAGGTGCAGCTCCTGCAGGTCCCAGCGGCGGCCGAGCAGCGACTCGACCGTGGCGCGGCGCAGCGTGAGCCGGCCGGGCGCGTCGATCTTGACCATGGCGGGGTACTCGCTGACGATGGCCTCGGGGTTGTCGGCCACGATGGCCTCGACGATGGCGCGGGCGCTCTCGCTGATCTGCAGCGCGATGAAGACCGGCGTGCGGGAGAGTGCCGCGGTGGCGGTGGCGGTGGTCATGGGATGGGTCTCCTTGCGGTGGTGATTCAGGCGGTGCGCACCGAGCGCGCGAAGCGGGCGTCGAGCGCCGTGGCGAGTTCCTGCAGCGCCGGTGCGCCCTGGGCGCCGAGCGCCAGCGCGGCCAGCGGCGCGAGCGCTTCGGCGATCTGCGCGCGCCAGTCGGCGTACCAGGCCGCGAGCTTCCGGGCATTGGCCGGCGACTCGTCGGCCGCGGTCTTCAGCGTGGCATCGACCCAGCGCGCGTTCTCGTCGAACCACTCGTTCATGAACTCGGTCAGCATCGCCAGCGCATGGCCGGTGGCCGCGCCCTGCGCGTTCACGTAGTGGCGGTAGACCAGCGGGTACAGCAGGCCGTCGAACACCAGGTTCTGCGCCACGAACAGCTCGAACCAGTCCTTCGTGACGAACAGGTTCTCCATCGTGCGGCGCACGCCCTGCCAGGCCGGGTGCGACATCCAGGCCTCCTTGCCCGCGTCGAGCGCCTGGCCCGAGTTGCCGTCGAGCTGCAGGCCGATGCGCGAGAGGTACTGCGCGATGCCGAGCCGGTCCATGGCCGCGAAGACGAAGGGCTGCGTGATCGCGGTGCCGTAGCCGTAGCCGCAGCAGTAGCTGTGGTTCATGTTGGCGCCCCACTCGTAGTGGCGCAGCGGCACCAGCACCTGCTGCAGCGACTCGCGCACGCCGGCATCGGCCTGCGCCAGCAACTGGCGCTTGTCGGCGAACTCGAACTGCCGGTCGGCGCCCTCCTGCTGGCGCGCGCGCGTCATCGTGTAGACGCCGTAGTAGAAATGGCGCGGGTCCTTGAACGCATACCAGTCGGCCATGACGATCGCGGTGCGGCGCTTGTCGTAGAGCTCGTGCTGCGGATCCCACAGCGGGCGGTAGTGGAAGTTGGCCGTGGGCTGCATGTCCAGCGTGGCTTCCTGGTAGCGCGAGGCCGGCTTGTCGCCGAGCCGCCGCGCCACGTGCGAGAAGGTCTGGCGGATCGGCCGGATGTCCGAGGTCTTGATGTCGACTTGCACGGTGGGGTCTCCTTGGGTTGTCTCTTTGGAAAAAAACGGTGGGTGGGCGTGTCAGTGCTCGATGCCGGGCGCGCCGAAGCGCCACTTCATGCGCTCGAAGTCCAGGCGCGCGCCCTCCTCGGTCGTCAGGTGGCGCACCTCGTGGCGGGTGCAGAACTCGCGGAACTGGTCGAACAGCAGCACCAGCTCGACCGCGAGCTCGGGGTCGCCGATGGCGAACTCGAACTCGACGAAGCGGGCATCGCGGGTACCGGTCACGCGCACGAAACAGGGCTGGCCGGTCATCCGGGCCGCGCTGTCGCTGGAGTGGCTCGCAGGCATCGAAGGCATCACTTGTTCAATCCATCACTTGGTGGACGACAACGGCGCCGCCCGTGCCTGTAAGGGCAACGGGCGTGCCAGCGCGGCTAAGTGATTGATTTGCAAAGGCCCGCGATGCCGGCGGGCCGCGAGCACCGGGTAGTCCCGGATGCTCGTTTGATCATTTGCTGCGGTGCAGCTTGATCAAATGGTGAAAAGGCCGCGAACGGCTCAGGAGGCCGGCAGGCCTTCCTTCTTGAGGCGGTAGGCCAGCTGCGGCCGCGTGATGCCCAGCAGACGTGCCGCCTGCGAGAGATTGCCCTTGGCGCGCTGCATCGCGGTCTGCATCAGGCGCCGCTCGAGCGAGGCGATGTCGATGTTCTGCTCGAGCACGCGCTGGCACAGCGCGTCGAGCTCGCTGCCCTCGCCCGCGGCTTCGGCCGGCGCGCCGACCTGGCCCTTGGCATCGAGCCCGCTGCCGTCGGGCATGCCGGGCGGCGACATCCAGAGGTGGCTGGCCTCGATGTCGCCGTGGTCGCTCGCCAGCAGCACGGCGCGCTCGATCACGTTCTCGAGCTCGCGGATGTTGCCGGGCCAGGCATGCTTCTGCACGTCGCGCGCGGCCTTGTCGGTCAGGCCGCGCAGCTTCTTGCCATAGAGCGCGCTGTACTTCTCGACGAAGCGCGTCACCAGCGCCGGGATGTCGGCCGTGCGCTCGCGCAGCGGCGGGATCGAGATCGGGAAGGTGTTGAGCCGATAGAACAGGTCGGTGCGGAAGCGCCCGGCCTGCATCGCCTGCTGCAGGTTGACGTTGGTGGCGGCGACGATGCGCACGTCGACCTTGATCGGCTGCTCGGCGCCCAGGCGCTCGACCTCGCCGGTCTGCAGCACGCGCAGCAGCTTGACCTGCGCGGCCAGCGGCAGGTCGCCGACCTCGTCGAGGAACAGCGTGCCGCCGTGCGCGCGCTCGAAGCGGCCGGCGCGCGCATGGTGAGCGCCGGTGTAGGCGCCCTTCTCCACGCCGAACAGCTCGGCCTCCATCAGCTCGGCCGGGATCGCGGCGCAGTTCACCGCGATGAAGGGCTGGCGCGCGCGCGGGCCGTTGTCGTGCAGCCAGCGCGCGAACACCTCCTTGCCCACGCCGGTCTCGCCGAGCAGCAGCACCGTGATCGCGCTGTCGACCGCGCTGCGCATCAGCTCGAAGGCGGCGCGGAAGCCCGGCGACACGCCCACCAGCTTCTGGTCGTATTCGCGCCGCGGCTGCAGCCGGCGGATGTGCTGCAGCCCGAGGTTGAACTCGATCAGGTTCTCTGCCACGTGGTGCTGGCGGAAGTAGTCGAGGTAGTGGTCGTCGTGCCAGTCCTCGGCCGGCTGGCCGACGATGCGGCAGCGGCTGTCGCCCATGCTCGTGCACTCGACCTCCTTGAACACCACCATGCGCCCCATGAAGGCCGTGGTGTAGCCCGAGGCATAGCCGATCTGCGACCAGCACTGCGGGTCCTCGCCATAGCCGAAGTCGGCCACGTGGGCCTCGCACTCCCACGAGTTCTCCCAGAGGAACTCGCCGTAGAACTGCCTGGTCGCGATGTCGAACTCGAGCTGCGTCTTCTGCACCGAGACGATGCCCTCGATCGAATGCAGGCGCGGCCCGAGCATGAAGGCGTCTTCGGCGCGCATGCCGGCGCGGCGTTCGCGCACCGCCACCTCGCCGTCGCGCAGCCCCGACGCGAAGCCCATGCGCACCAGCAGGCCGCGCGCGCGCTCGATGCCGAGCGAATCGAGCAGTTCCTTGCGCAGCTCGGCGAAGGCGCGCGCATGCAGGAGCAGCATGCGCTGCTCGTCCAGCCAGATATGGCCCGAGCCGGCGCTGAAGCGCAGGAGCGAGAGAAGTTCTCCCACGGGGTGTCTCCTAGATCTTGGGGGCGTGTCGGCCCGCATTGTGCGGCACGGTGCGGCGCGCGGGGAGCGCGTTTTCGCGGGGGCCTGGCTTCGGTCGCCGGTTCTCTTCCGGGGACTCAGCGGGAAGGCATCAAGCCTGTTCCTTGCGCGTCTCGATCCAATGCACGACCTTGCCCGCGTGGCTGTGCGGCGCCTTGGCGCCGACGCGCCGGGCCAGGTCGGCCAGCGTCTGGGAAGACAGCACCTGGCGCATCCGTTCCTCGGCCTCGAGCATCACCGCGTGGATCGAGCAGACACCGTCCATCGCCCAGCGCGGCGCCGCGCCGTCGAAGACCGCGCAGCGTCCGCGGATCTCGCGGCACTCGAACAGCGCCTTCGGTCCGTCGATGGCTTCCACCACGTCGAGCACGCTGATCCGGTCGGCGGGCTTGGCCAGGCGGAAGCCACCGTTCTTTCCCTCGGTCGCCTCGGTCAGGCCTGCCTTGCGCAGCTTGGTGAAGAGCTTGGCCACGAACTCCACCGACAGGCCCTGGAGCTCGGCGAGGTCGCGCACGCTGGCTTCGGTGACTCCGGTGAGAGGCCCCGACAGATAGAGAAGGCAATGCAGTCCGTATTCGACACCGGCACTGATGTGGCTCAAGCTGGCTCCCGTGGGAATGGAGGGGCGGATCGTAACTGAGCCACCCCTCGCGCAGCGCGACGCGCGGCGGCGCTCACTTCTTGTCGAGCGTGACCAGGTTCTTCTCCTTCGAATCGGCCACGAAGATCGCCAGCAGCTTCGCGGGCTCGGTGGCGCTCGCGTTGTCGCTCACCGCGTGGTGGGCACCGGGCTGCTCGGTCCAGCTCTCGCCCGCGCGGTAGACGACCTCTTGGCCGTTGTCGAGCTTGCTGCGGATCGCGCCTTCCAGCACATAGCCCACCACGAAGGCCTGGCCGTGGCGATGCGCGGGCGTCTTCGCGCCGGGGGCGTAGCTGACGACCAGCGCCGTGAGCGTCTTGCCGGGCACGTTGGCGATCGCGTGGGCGAAAGCCGGAACGATGACTTCGCGCTGCGGCTCGGGCGGTGCCGCGACGGCGGTGCCCGCGACGGTGAAGGCGAAAAGAGCGAGTGCGAGCGATGCGGTTTTCATGAGAGATCTTCCTTGGGTTGGCGTTGCGGATATGCACGAGCCGATGCCGTGCGTCTAACTCGGGTCGTTGGCGGCGACCCGCATGGATTCGCCGTCGACATGGACATCGACGACCAGCCGTTCGAACGCCCGCTGCTCCTCGGCGCTCAGCCCCCGGGCCAACACCTTCAGCGCGTTGCGATAGCACGGCAGCATCAGCACGGCGATCGAACGCCAGGTCTCGTCGCCCGCCGCGATCGCGGACTCGCATCGAAGGATGTTTGTGTACGCGCCCAGCATGGCGAGGGGTCGGTTCATGAAATCGGCGATTGAAATTTTTACTACGACCAGTATAGTCGTAGTTAAGCGATCCACACCGGATCGTCTTGAAGACCCCGCGCGCACCGCACCCTTCGCAATGCGCCGCGGGACATGAACCTCACAGAACCGAACCATCCAAAATGACCCAACGAATCCTGGTTGTAGGCGCCGGCTTTGCCGGCATGTGGAGCGCCTTGAGCGCGGCGCGCGCCCTCGACATGGCAGGCCACGCGAACGACGGCGTGGAGATCCTGCTGGTCGCGCCCGAGCCCACGCTGCATGTGCGCCCTCGCCTCTACGAAGTGCCGCAGGAGGCGATGAAGGCGCCGCTGCAGTCCGTCTTCGATACCGTCGGTGTGCGCTTCCTCGCGGCACGCGCGGAGCAGATCCGCACCGATGCGCAGGAGGTCGACGTGGTCGACGCCGCGGGCGCGCGCCAGACGCTCGCCTACGACAGGCTGGTGCTCGCGGCCGGCAGCCAGCTCTTCCGCCCGCCAGTGCCCGGCCTGCATGCGCACGCACTGAGCGTCGACCAGTACGAGGACGCCGTGGCGCTCGACGCGCACCTGCGCAAGCTCGCGCTGCAGCCCTCCTCGCTCGCGCGCAACACCATCGTGGTGGTCGGCGGCGGCTTCACCGGCATCGAGACCGCGGCCGAGATGCCGGCGCGGCTGCGCGAGATCATGGGCGGCGACATCGAGCCGCGCGTGATCGTCGTCGAGCGCGCCGATGCGATCGGTCCCGACCTCGGACCGGGTCCGCGGCCGGTGATCGAGAAGGCGCTGAAGTCGCAAGGTGTCAGCTGGCGGCTGGGCGTGGAGGTCGAGAGCATCGACGCCGAGGGAATCACCACCTCGGGCGGCGAGCGCATCGAGGCAGCGACGGTGATCTGGACCGCCGGCATGCGCGCGACCGCGCTGACGCAGCAGATCCCCGCCGAGCGCGATGCCGCGGGCCGCATCCTCGTCGACCGCAACCTGCAGGTGCCGGGCGTTCCGAACGTCTTCGTCACGGGCGATGCCGCGCGCGCCGCCACCGACGACGAGGGCAACGTCGCGATGATGTCGTGCCAGCACGCGATGGCGCTCGGCCGCTCGGCCGGCCACAACGTCGCGGCCGATCTGCTGGGGCTGCCCAAGATCGCCTATTCGCAGCCCAAGTACGTGACCTGCCTGGACCTCGGTCCCTGGGGCGCCGTGTACACCGAAGGCTGGTCGCGCGAAGTGAAGATGGAAGGTGCCGAGGCCAAGGCGCTCAAGCACCAGATCAACACCGAGTGGATCTATCCGCCCACCGGCGACCGCGCCGAGATCCTGCGCTCGGCGGACCCGGGCCGCATCGTCGTAGCCTGAGCCGCGTCGCGGCTGCCGGGTGTCAGTACCCGGTCCGCTTCCAGGCGATGCCGTCGGTGGAGCGGTAGGTGCCGCCGGTGGCGCAGCACCCGCCGGCACCGATCGCCATGCGGCCCAGTTGGGCCGTCATCACGCTGCCCTCGACCTGCAGCGACTGGCGCTGGCAGACGCTGAAGAAGGGATAGAACTCGGGCTTGAGCACCGAGGTCCATTCGACCTCGCCGCCCTCGAGGCTGCGCACGCTGTAGACCTCGCAGTCGTTCACGACCAGGTGGATCGCCCGCCCGGCGAAAGTGCCGCGGAACATCAGTTCGGGCGGCGCATCGCGCGTGATCTGTGCCTCCTTGCTCAGCGGTGGCGGCGGCGGCGCGGGCTTCTCGCAGCCCGCGAGCGCGACGGTTAGGGCCAGGCCGCAGGCGATGTGATGCGCGCCCTTCACGCGGCCTCACTCCCGTCGTCGCGCTCTTCTTCCGCGACGGCACTACGGTCCTTGATGCGCGTGACCTGCGACAGCAGCGCATCTTCGGCCGCCATGTCGGGCCGCTGCCCGCGATAGACCGGCTGCTCGAAGCTGCCGCCCGCATAGCGATAGAGATAGCGCACCTCGACCAGCGTGCCGGGCGCGGGCAGCGCCTCGTTCGGCGGCACGGTGACGTTGCCGAGGTCGACCAGCACGCCGGACTCGTCGCGCAGGCCCACGGCCACCGAGCGTTGCGCATTGACGCGCAGCACCTCGCAGGTCGCGCTCTGCTGGAACTTGAACTTGAGGCTCGCGGCACTGCGCCCCGCGGCGAAGGGCGCGGCCAGCGCCTTGAGCACGAAGCCCTCGCCATGCGCGGCACGCAACTCGGCCGCGCGCCGGTGCTTGGCCGAAGCCTCGGTCTCGAGCGGCAGCACGGCCACCCAAGGCAGTGCGGCCGCGAAGGCCTCGAGCCGCCGGAAGCGTTCGACGAAAGCCTGCGCGCGCAGGTCCTCGCCGCCGGCCTCGAGCAGGTCGAAGGCCAGGAAGCCATCGCCCACGTGCTCGCCCGCGATCACCGCGCGGCCGGCCGGCAGCGCGGCGGTCGCGACCCAGGCCTGCGGAATGTCGACGAACAGGCCACGGCGGTTGGTGCCGCGCACCGCGCCTTCCTCGATCAGCAGCATGCGGTTCTCGCCATCGGCCTTTTCCTGCAGGCCCCAGCCGGGGTCGTCGAGGTAGCGCGCGAGCTGCGTCTCGGCGATGAGGGTCGGCAGCTGCGGCAGCTCGCCACTCCTGCGGCCCGCGAACTCGGAGGCGGTGTAGAGCGCCCCCGAGGCATCGGTGGTGTAGCCCTTGCCGGTCTTCTCCTTCACCACCTTCTGGTAGATCTTGAGCGCGGCCTCGTAACCGACCGGGCTGCTGGTCTTGGTGCCGGTGGCCAGCGTGCCGCCACGCCGGCCATTGCCGTAGTCGACCACCCAGCCCTCGTCCTTCGGTCGCAGGTGGACCTGGTAGACCTTGTCGGAGCCCTGGCCCGTGAAGTAGAGGAAGCTGGATTGCGCGAGAGGTTCGGTGCTGGACATGGCGGCGGATGCGATGGAACGAACGGCGCCGTGGCATTGCACGACGCTGCGATGCTACACAGCACGCGCCGCGCCGCCGAATGACTTTAGGCACTGGTGCCGCACGCCCGGCGCACCTAGCCTACGCCCGCACAGGCGAACACAAGGGGACGGCGCCATGGGATTTCTGGACAAGGTCCGCAAGCTTTTTTCATTCAGTTTCAATCGGCTCGAGGACGGCACGCCGCTGACGCCCGCGCAGCATCGCGGCCTCGCGCTCGGCGCGGTCTATGCGGCCGAGTCCTACCTGCCGATCAACGCGCTCACCGCGGAATCCGACCGCGCCACCGCCGTGGCGCTGCTGGCCTCGGCCTGGGGCGTCACCGGTGCCGGCAGCGCGCGCGAGGTCACCGAGTCGCTGCTGTCGCAAGGCCATCGCGCCCACTACGCGGTGGTGAACCCGCGCGTGGAGCGCCTCCACCGCGGCAGCCGAAGCGACGCGGCGGCGGTCGCGCAAGCCAACCTCGCGGCACTGCCCGGCGAGGCCGTGGCGCGCGGCCTCGATCTCGAGAGCACGCGCGACTACTACGAAAGTTGGCACGAGGCCGCCGAGGAAGGCCTGTTCGACAAGCTGCCGCGGCCGCTGCCCGCGAGCATCATGGCCTGGGACATGGGCCGGCTGGTGCAGCTGCACCGGCTGATCCAGGACGCGCGGCTGCTGCGCGCCGAGGAATCGTGGAACGCGATCGCGAGCGCGGCGCGCCTCGCGCAGCCCGCCTACCAGTCGTGGCGCGACTTCGGCGACAGCTTCGTGGTCGGGCGCGCGTTCTGGCTCGCCACCCACGATCTCGACCGCATCGCCGAGGACACCGATACCTTCCAGCGCGCCACCGCCCACCTGCTCTCGCACGAGCACAGCCCGTGGCGACAGATGGCATGGTGAGCCGGCGCTCATTCGAGCGTCATCGAAGCATGCGGGAACAGGGCCTAAGATAGCTGGATGCCCCGATCGGCCACACCGCGCGATCGAGGGCATTCAACCGAAGGCAGGGAGGCCTCCGCGTGAAGCGCATTCGATCCGAGAAACTCACACGAACGAGACCGGGGACATCGACGGTCACGGAACACGTCACCATCGAACTGTTCGAGCTGCCCGCCGACGCCGGGCACGTGGTGCACCTGAGCAGCAGCCGCGACGGACTGCAGTGGCGCGAGACCGTGCTGACGCCCGCGCCGCTCGCGCTCGACAAGGCGATGGCGGTGTTCGGCGATGCGCTCGCCGCGCAACTCGCGCGCGGCCTCGCGCTCGAAGGCGCGCCGCTCGTGGCATCGGCACCGGCCGCGCCCATCGCCGCCGCCGCTTCTCTTTCGTCGGCCGACACCATCCTGCTCGACCGCATCGCGCCCG
>NZ_JBZAYE010000659.1:0-3890 GCF_058244205.1 Variovorax sp. 20P10.2.4 | reverse complement strand
CCGCGCGGTGGAGCGCGCGATGATGATCGCGTCGTCGTCCTGCAGCAGCGCGAGCGAGGCCGATTCGCGCGTGCGTTCCGACAGGGCATCGAGCAGCGGCTGCGCCACCGAAGGCTCGGGCCGCGAGGCGAGATAGGCATGCGCCACCAGCAGCGCCTTCGGCAGCAGCCAGAAGCGCTTGCCGTCGCTGTCGAGGTAGCCGAGCGCGCGCAGGGTCAGCAGCGAGCGCCGCGCCGAGGCCGGCGTGCTCATCGTGAGCCGCGCGACCTCCGACACGTTGAGGCGGCTGTGCTGGCGGCCGAAGCAGGTCAGCACGGCCAGCCCCTTCTCGAGCGAGGCGACGAAGTTCTTGTCGGGGACGGCCTCGTCCTCGCTTGGGGCTTCGGTTTCGTTTTTGCGCATAGCGCAAATCTAGCTTGTCCGGCCACCGGCCCGCAAGGACACTGAAAACCCCTCGATGCACGAACAAGACGGAGACACACGATGTTCCACAGACTCGCCGCGCGCACGCTCGGCCTGGCGGCCCTGGCCGCGCTGATGCTGCCCACGCTGCCGCCCGCCGCGCAGGCGCAGACCGCCAACGAGAAGGTCGCGCGCATGATCGTGCCCTTCCCCGCCGGCGGCACCGCCGACATCCTGCCGCGCGTGGTGGCCGACAAGCTGCGCGACCAGTTCCCCGGCGGCCTGGTGATCGAGAACCGCACGGGCGCCGGCGGCAACATCGGCGCCGACGTGGTCTACCGCGCCGAGCCCGACGGCAAGACCCTGCTGGCCTCGCCGCCCGCGCCGATCGCGATCAACCAGCACCTCTACAAGAAGCTGGGCTTCGATCCCACGCGCTGGGTGCCGGTGACGGTGCTCGCGACGGTGCCCAACGTGCTGGTGGTGAACCCGAAGCTGCCGGTGCACAACGTGGCCGAGTTCATCGCCTACCTCAAGGCCAACCCGGGCAAGGTGAGCTTCGCCTCGCAAGGCAACGGCACCACCTCGCACCTCACGGCCAGCCTGTTCATGCAGCTCACGGGCACCGAGATGACGCACGTGCCGTACAAGGGCACGGCGCCCGCGCTGGTGGACCTGATCGGCGGCCAGGTCGACGTGTTCTTCGACAACATCTCCTCCTCGCTGCAGTTCGCGCGCACCGGCAAGGTCCGCATCCTCGCGGTGGCCGACGAGCACCGCAGCCCCGCGCTGCCCGAGGCGCCGACCTTTGCCGAGCAGAAGCTGCCCGCGATGAATGCCGTGACCTGGTTCGCGGTGGTCGCGCCGCCGGGCACGCCGGCACCGATCGTGGCCTCGACGCAGAAGGCCATCGCCACCGCGCTCGCGCTGCCCGACGTGAAGCAGAAGTTCGCCGAGCAAGGCGCCGAGCCGCGCGGCTGGGACAGTGCCCGCACCGGCCAGTTCATCCAGGCCGAGTCCACCAAGTGGCACAAGGTCATCCAGAGCGCCAACGTCACCCTCGAGTAAGCCCGCCATGTCCATCGCTTCATCCACCGCGTCCGCGCAACCGATCCACTGGTCGGGGCCCGGCCTCACGCGCATTCCCTTCGGCGTCTACAGCGACGCGCAACTGGCCGCCGACGAGCAGGCACGCATCTTCCGCGGCCAGACCTGGAACTACCTGTGCCTCGAGGCCGAGCTGCCCGAGGGCGGCAGCTACCGCACCACCTTCGCGGGCGAGACGCCGGTGGTGGTGGTGCGCGACGACGACGACGAGATCTATGCCTTCGAGAACCGCTGCGCGCACCGCGGCGCGCTGATCGCGCTCGAGAAGTCGGGCCGCAGCGAGAACTTCCAGTGCGTCTACCACGCCTGGAGCTACAACCGGCAGGGCGACCTGACGGGCGTGGCCTTCGAGAAGGGCGTGAAGGGCCAGGGCGGCATGCCCGCGAGCTTCTGCAAGGAGTCGCACGGGCCGCGCAAGCTGCGCATCGCGCGCTTCTGCGGGCTGGTGTTTGGCAGCTTCTCGGAGGACGTGCCCTCGATCGAGGAGTACCTCGGCGACGAGATCTGCGCGCGCATCGAGCGCGTGCTGCACAAGCCGGTGGAGGTGATCGGCCGCTTCACGCAGGCGCTGCCCAACAACTGGAAGCTCTACGTCGAGAACGTGAAAGACAGCTACCACGCGAGCCTGCTGCACCTGTTCTTCACCACCTTCGAGCTCAACCGCCTGTCGCAGAAGGGCGGCGTGATCGTCGACGAGAGCGGCGGCCACCACGTGAGCTACTCGATGATCGACGCGGCCGCGGAAAAGGATGCCTCGTACAAGGAACAGGCGCTGCGCTCCGACAACGACCGCTATCGCCTGAAGGACCCGAGCGTGCTCGCCGGCTTCGCGGAGTACGACGACGGCGTGACCTTGCAGATCCTCTCGGTGTTCCCGGGCTTCGTACTGCAGCAGATCCAGAACTGCCTCGCGGTGCGCCAGGTACTGCCCAAGGGCAGCGCGCGCACCGAGCTCAACTGGACCTACATCGGCTACGTCGACGACACGCCCGCGCAGCGCCGCGTGCGGCTCAAGCAGTCGAACCTGGTCGGGCCCGCGGGCTTCATCTCGATGGAGGACGGCGCGGTCGGCGGCTTCGTGCAGCGCGGCATCGCGGGCGCGGCCGACCAAGAGGCCATCGTCGAGATGGGCGGCGACGGTGCCGTCTCGAGCGAGGGCCGCGCCACCGAGGCCTCGGTGCGCGGCTTCTGGAAGGCCTATCGGCAGCACATGGGCGCTTGAGCACCCGACGAGGAAAGAACACCCATGATCGACCTGCTGGCGCTGTGCGCCTTCAACGCGGCCTATGCCGATGCCATCGACAGCGACGCGCTCGAGCGCTGGCCCGACTTCTTCGCCGACGACTGCCACTACCGCATCACCCACGTCGAGAACGAGCGCGAGGGACTGCCCGCGGGCATCGTCTATGCCGACTCGCGCGCGATGCTCGAGGACCGCATCGCCGCGCTGCGCGAGGCCAACATCTACGAGCGCCAGCGCTACCGCCACCTGCTGGGCATGCCGCTGCTGCTCGAGGCCGAAGCCGATACGGCACGCGCGCGCACGCCCTTCATGGTGGCGCGCATCATGGCCACGGGACAGACCGAGATGTTCGCCACCGGCAGCTACGAGGACCGCTTCGTGCGCCGCGAGGGCCGCCTGCTGCTGCAGTCGCGCGTGGCCGTGTGCGACAGCACGGTGACCGATACTCTGCTCGCGCTGCCGCTGTGAGCACGGCATCCGTCATTCATGCGCCGCGCCGTCTCGCGCTGGCCGCGGGCGATCCCAACGGCATCGGACCCGAGATCGCGCTGAAGGCATTGGCCGCGCTGCCGGCTGAGGCGCGCGCACGCATCGTTCTGTATGGCCCGCCGAGCGTGTTCGAGCGCACGGCGGCGCAGCTCGGCCTCGATGCGCTGCTGCGCGACGCCAGGTTGGTCGCGACCGACGACTTCGAGGGTCGCCCCGGACAGATCGACGCCGCAGCAGGCGCCTCCGCGGTCGCATCGGCCACGGCCGCGCTGCAGGCCTGCCGCCGCGGCGAGCTCGATGCGGTGGTCGCCTGCCCGCACCACGAGACCGCGATCCACCGCGCCGGCATCGCCTTCAGCGGCTATCCCTCGCTGGTGGCGCGCGTCTGCGGCATGACCGAGGACCGCGTGTTCCTGATGCTCGTGGGCGGCGGGCTGCGCATCGTGCATGCGACGCTGCACGAGAGCGTGCGCACCGCGCTCGAACGCATGACGCCCGCGTTGGTGGCCGAGGCGATCCGTGCCGGCGCGCGGGCCTGCGCAACGCTCGGCGTGGCGCAGCCCTCGATCGGCGTGTTCGGCATCAACCCGCATGCCTCCGAGGGCGGACTGTTCGGGCCCGAGGACGCAGCGATCGTCGCCCCGGCGAT
>NZ_JBZAYE010000658.1:0-3895 GCF_058244205.1 Variovorax sp. 20P10.2.4 | reverse complement strand
AGGCCCGCGATGCGCGGCGCGTCGGTGTCGGCGCACAGCACCGCGTGACCGGCCTCGGCCATGCAGGCCGCGAAGCTCAGGCCCACGTAGCCCGCGCCGAAGACCGCGAGCTTCAAGACAGCGGCCCCGCGGCGGGCCGCGCCCATGCGCGATGGCACTGGCAACCGCGAGGGTTGTGCGATAAAAGCGGCATGCATGCCTTCCCAACGACGTCCGGACAGGAAAAATCGATGATGCCCGATCAAGTGGCGGCGCGCACCGCGCTGGTCCTCGAGACCAACAACCTGCGCGGCGGTGCCGATGCGCAGGCCCAGGCCGCCGCCAGCCTGCGGCGGCTGATCGCGCTGCTCGCGCGTCAGAAGCAGCCGCTGTCCACGCTGGCCCAGGTGGTCATCACGCACGACGGCCTCGATGCCGCCACCTGCGAGGAAGTGCAACGCCTGGCCGGCCGGCCCGTCGACTTCGTGCGCATCGACGCCAGCACCGGCTACTACGACGCCAAGAACACCGGCTTCGCGGCCACCGATCCGGCGCGCTGCGACTGGGTGGTGTTCGCCGATGCCGACTGCCTGCCCGACGAGGACTGGCTGCGCGAGCTGCTCGCGCCCTTCGCGCGCGCCGACGCGCCGGCCGTGGTGGCGGGCCGCACCAGCTACGCGGCCAACGTGGTGGGCACCGCGCTCACCACCATCGACTTCATGTACTTCCCGAACGAGCACGCGGGCGCGACGAGCAACTTCTACGCGAACAACGTGGCGTTCCGGCGCGAGGTCTTCGACACCCACAGCTACCAGGCGCTCGACGGCGTCTACCGCGCCCACTGCCAGGTGCTCGGCATGCGGCTGCGCGCGGCCGGCATCCCGCTGCACTACGCGGCGCGCGCCCACACCGAGCACCGCCTGCCCGACACGCGGCGCGAAGCGCTCAAGCTGCGCTGGATGCGCGGGCAGGACACGTATTCGCTCACGCCGCACCTGCTGCGCAGCTACGTGTCGCCGCGCTGGCAGTGGCTCGCGAAGAGCGGCCCGATCGGCCCGCTGTGCGTGCTCGTCACGCGGCTGGGCTTCAGCCTGCGCGCGCTCAACCGGCAGGACCTGCCGCCGCTGCGCGGCGCGCGCTGGGCGCTCGGCGTGCTGCTGATCCTGGGCTTCTCGGCCGTCGACATGCTCGGCGCCTTCGCGCGCGGCATCGGCCTGCACACCACGGGCCGCGCGCATGCCGATGCGCAGGCGCTCTCGTACCACCGTCCCTGAGGCCCGCGACCATGGCACGCCTGCTCGTTCTCGCCGCCCTCGCGCTGCTCGCTCCCGGACTCGCGGCCTCGGCCGAGTTCTCGGGCCGCGGCGTCTTCGCCTTCGCCTCGGGCAGCGGCTGCCCCATCGCCGCCGGCACCGGCGAGAACTGCAACCGGCTCGCGCTCGACGACGAAGACACCCGCGCCACGCTCGACGAGGCCACGCACACGCTGCGCTTCGCCAATGGCCGCAGCTACGACGGCAAGCGCATCGTGGGCGACGTGGTGCTGCAGGGCTCGGGCCGCACGGCCGATGGCCAGCGCGTGCCGCTGAGCTTCCATGCGCTGCTGAGCCGCTCGGGCAGCGACTGGTCGTTCAGCAGCCATGCGCATGCGCCGGTGCGCGGCGAGTTCTCCGAGATCCGCATCGATCCCTGGCAGCTCGTGGTCGGCGAGGCCGGCGGCGAACGCGTGCTGTTCAGCAGCGCGCAGGTCGTGGAGGCGCTCGCCAAGCCCTCGCTGACGGCGCGCCTGGCCGACGAACTGGTGCAGGTGCGCGACAACCGCGAGAACGCCGCGCGCGACGCCGACATCACGGTCGGGCTCGGCGTGTCGAAGGCCGTCAAGTGGGTGGCACGCACGCGCTTCGTCACGACGCGCAACCGGCCGCTGGCCGAGGCGATGCGCGAGGGCAACTGGTCGCTCGAGCTGCAGGCCCTGAGCGGACAGATTCCGCGCCAGGTGGTGCAGCGCGACCTGTTCCTCTACGGACTCGAATCGCAGGCCCTGCTGCAGCCGCTGCTGCAGCGCGGCTTCCGCAAGAACGAGAAGCTGACCATCGGCGCCACCGGCGGCAAGGGCTTCGTGCGCTACGACGGGCAGCAGCGCGAGTTCGCGGGCGCCGACGCCACGGCGCGCGGCTTCCTGCAGGGCAGCTTCCTGGGGCTGGTACTCGGCTGGCAGCAACAGCAGTTGCAGCCCGTGGCGCTCGATGCGAAGGCCGGGTCGAATGGCCGCTGAGCTGTACGCGCAGGCCGCGCCGGATGCGCCGAATGCCCCGGGCTTCGAGAGCCTGGCGCCGCCGTTGCTGCGCGGCTGGCCCGCGCTGCAAGCCGCGCTGGTCCACCGCGTGAAGCGCGCCGCGCTGCGCCAGCTGCATGCCAGCCGCGCGGGCGAGGCATTGCTGCTGCGCCTCTACCTCGTGGGCGAGGAATCGTCGGAACAGGCGCTGCAGCGCGAACTGCGCGCCGCCGCGCCCGACTGGCTCGAGCGCCAGCTCGACCAGCACCTGGCCGACGAGCAGCTGCATGCGCGGCTGTTCGCCGAGGCCATCGCCGAACGCGGCGGACGCGCACGGGCCGGCGCCATCGATGGCGAGCAACCGCGGCCCGACTGGTTCAGCCGGCGCAAGCTCGCGCGCTGGCAGGCGCTGATCCGCCGCCACGCGCCGCACTTCGCGCACGGCGGCCTGGTGCCGGCCTATGCGATCGGCCTCGCGGCCGAGCAGATGGCCTCGCGCATCCTCGAGCGCCACTGCGCGCTGATCGGGCCCGCGCATGCGCTGCATCCGCTGCTCGCGCGCGTGTGGGCCGACGAGCAGCGCCATGTGCGGCTGTGCAGCCACACGCTGCAGCGCTGCGTGGCGCCGCACGAGCGCGCGCGGCTCGCACAGTTGATGGACGAGGTGCGCGCCATCGAGCGCGGCTTCGGCATCACGGGCGCGCTCGGCATGTGGTGCGCGGGCGCGGCACTGCGGCTGGTGCCGCGGGCGGGCTGAGCATGCCGCGCATCCTCTACCTCGCGACCGCCGACGCGCGCGGCCACCTGATGCGCTCGCAGTTGCTCACGCACGCGCTGCGCGCGGCCGGCGCGCAGGTGCAGGTGCTGACCACCTCCGACGAGGGCGCGCTCTTCCTCGCGGGCTTCGGCATCGACGCGCCCGTGCTCTCGCGCCACTACGCGGTGCAGTTCGACGCGCGGCAGAACATGCTGCGGCGCGAGACCGACCGCAACGTGGCGCACTACGTGTTCCGGCCCGGCCGCATGCTGCGCGACATCGCGCGGCTGCACGGCCGGCTGCGCGAGGCCGACCTGGTGGTCAACGACTCCTTCCATCCCGCGCTGCTGTTCATGGGCGCGCTGCCGCCGTGGCGGCACAAGGTGGTGCACGTGTACGGCGCGAGCCTGCGGCGCGCGCTCGAAGGCAATTTCAGCGGCCGGCTGCCGGGCTGGACGGCACGCGCCTTCGGCCGCATCGTGGCCTGGCAGATCGGGCGCAGCCGCGCGCGCATCGCGCACGATTTCGCGCAGGAGGCGCCGGCGCACGATGGCCACGGCACCTACTGGCTCGCGACGCCGGTGGCGGTGGCATCGAGCGAGGACGTTGCATCCGTTGCCCCGCGGGCCGCGGTCTACCTCAACCCGCACTTCAAGGACACGGCGCTGGCCGACGGCCTCGAGCACGGCCTGGCCGCCGCGGGCCTGGGCGCGCATTGCGTGGGCGAAGGCTATGCCGGGCGCGCCGGCTGGCAGCCGCAGGACGCGCACTGGATCGACACCGCGGCGCGCAGCGCCTTCATCGTCTCGGCCCCGGGCATGGCCGCGCTGTCGGTCGCCCAGGTCTACCGCAAGCCGATCCTGCTGCTGCAGACCGACCAACCC
>NZ_JBZAYE010000657.1:0-3905 GCF_058244205.1 Variovorax sp. 20P10.2.4 | reverse complement strand
GCTGCACGGCGGCGAGGCCGCGGTGGCGCGCTGGGCGGCGGCCGGCGCCGACCTGGTGCTCGGCGGCCACATCCACCTGCCCTTCGTGCTGCCGCTGCACGAATGCTTCGCCGATTGCCCGCGGCCGATGTGGGCGGTGCAGGCGGGCACGGCGGTGTCGTGGCGCGTGCGCGCGGGGCATCCGAACTCGGTCAACGTGGTGCGGCGCGACGACGGCGCGCGCGCCTGCGCGGTCGAGCGCTGGGACTATGCGGCCGAGCGCCAGGCCTTCGTGCTCGCCGACGCCGTAAGGCTTTCGCTTGCCAGCGTGGCGGCGCCGCTTTAGGGTGCGCCGCATGTCATCGGCCGTCCCCGTTCCTTCCCTTCCTTCCGCTCCCCTCCCCCACCCGCCCGCCCTCGTCGCGCATGCCGAACAGCTCGGCGCCCATGCGCTGGGCGGCTTCCTCTCGCTGCTGCTGGCCTCGGTGCTGATCGCCGGCCTGGCCTGCTGGATGGCGCAGCGCCGCCGGCTCGCGCTGGCCGCCGAGGAAGAGCCCGACGAACCGCGGCTGGTGCTCGCGCTGGTGCTCGGCTTCGCGGCGATCCTCGGCGCCTCGAGCCTGTTCGCCTGGATCGCCTCCAACCTCGGCGACGGCCGCACGCTGGGCCTGGCCGACCAGGCGCTGACCGATGCGATCGCGCAGCACATGCCGCGCGGCGTGATCCTCGCGTTCAGCTGGCTCACGCGGCTCGGCGACTTCGCCACCTTGGCGCCGGTGGCGGTGCTGGTGGCGCTGCTGCTGTGGCACCGTTCCCATCGCGGCCTGGCGCTCGGCTGGTCGATGGCGCTGGTGGGGATCGTGCTGCTGAACCCGGCGCTCAAGCAGATCTTCGCGCGCGCCCGGCCGCTGCACGACCACGGCCTGGCGCACGAGACCAGCTACAGCTTCCCGAGCGGCCACAGCGCGGGCGCGATCGTGAGCTACGGCATGCTGGTCTATCTCGCGCTGCGCCTGCTGCCGCCGCGCTGGCACGTGGCGGCGGCGATGGCCGGCGCCGCCGCGATCGTCACCATCGCCTGCAGCCGGATCTTCCTGCAGGTGCACTTCGCGAGCGACGTGGTGGCGGGCCTGCTGACCGGGCTGGCCTGGCTGCTGGTGTGCGTGGGCGGGCTGGAGTTCGCGCGGCATCGCCAGCGGCGGCTCGTGCGCTGAACCGGCCGCGAAAGAAAAAGGGCCGCGCCCTTCCCTGCGGAAGGAACGCGGCCCCGGGGACCGACGCGGATCGAGGGGTCAGTATTCCCAGAAGATGCGCTGCAGTTCCTTGGTGTCGCTGGTCTTCGTCAGCGCGACCATCGCGAGGATGCGCGCCTTCTGCGGGCGCAGGTCGTGCGCCACCACCCAGTCGTACTTGTCGTCGGGCTGCTCGGCGTTGCGGATCACGAAGCCGTCGGGCACGCGCGAGCTGCGGATGACGACGATGCCGTCGGCGCGAACCTTCTGCAGGTTCGGCACGATGCGGTCGGCGACCGAGCCGTTGCCGGTGCCGCCATGGATCAGCGCCTTGATGCCGCTCTTGGCGAGCGCGTCGATGGCGGTCGAGGACACGCCCTCGTAGCCCATGGCGATCTCGACCGGCGGCAGCGCGTTGATCTGGTCGATGTCGAACTCCGAATTCACGGTGTGGCGCTTCACCGGTGCGCGGAACCAGTAGTTCTTGCCTTCGACCACCATGCCCAGCGGGCCCCACTGGCTCGAGAAGGCGCTGGTCTTGATGTTCACGCTCTTGCTCACGTCGCGGCCGGTGTCGATGTTGTCGCCCATCGTCACCAGCACGCCCTTGCCCGCGGCGTCCTTGCTGCCGGCCACCGTCACGGCGTCGTACAGGTTGAGCGCGCCGTCGGCCGACAGCGCGGTGCCCGGACGCATCGAACCGACCACCACGATCGGCTTGGAGGTGTGCACGGTCAGGGTCAGGAAGTAGGCGGTTTCTTCGAGCGTATCGGTGCCGTGCGTGATCACGATGCCGTCGACGTCGCTCTGCTTCGACAGCGCCGACACGCGCTTGGCGAGCGTGAGCAGGTTGTCGTTGGTGAGGCTCTCGGACGCGACCTGGAACACCTGTTCGCCGCGCACGTTGGCGACCTTGGAGAGCTCGGGCAGGCCCGCGATCAGCTTCTCGACACCGACCTTGGCGGCCGCGTAGGTGGCGCTGTTGACGGCCGAGGCGCCGGCGCCCGCGATGGTGCCGCCGGTGGCCAGGATCACCACGTTGGGGAGCGCCTGCTGCGCCTGCGCGAGCGCGCTGGCCGCCAGCAGCGCGGCACCGGCCGCGAGGGCCCTGAAGCGAGGGGAAAGGTACATGGAGAACTCCTTGTGTTGAATGAATTTTTCGAGGCGGCGAGAAGATACATGAACCATGCCCGGCTGCCTGGCGCGGCCATGCCGGCATGGCATGCGGTCATGCGGCCGTGGGGACGCAAGGATTACCATCCACCGCGCGCACGCCGCGCCACTCCCTCGCCATGAACGCCGACTCCGCCGCCCTGCCCGTCTCGACCGCCCAGGAAATGCCCGCGCCCGACGGGCCGCTGTCGCGCGCGCGCCCGGGCCGCGAACGCATCATGGCGGCGATCCGCGCCGCGGCGATCGCGGAGTTCAGCCTGCATGGCCTGAAGGGCACCTCGACCCAGGCCATCGCGGCGCGCGCCGGCCTCACCAAGCCGCAGCTGCACTACTACATCGTCGGCAAGGAAGAGCTGTACGAAGAACTGCTGATGCAGGTGCTGCATGCGTGGAAGGTGGTGTTCTCGTTCGAGGACGCGAGCGACCCGGCGACGGTGCTCGGCGACTACATCCGCAAGAAGCTCGACCATGCGATCGACAGCCCCGAGATGTCGCGCATCTTCACGCGCGAGATCCTCGACGGCGGCCGCAACCTCGACCGCTACTGGCCCAACGCGCGCGCCTGGACGCAGAAGAAGGTCGACATCATCAACGGCTGGATCGCGCGCGGCCAGATGCGCCCGCTCGATGCGCGCATCCTGCTGATGCACGTCTGGGCCATGACCCAGAGCTACGCCGACTACGCGATCCAGACGCGCGTGATGCTGGGCCTGCCGCCCGACGCGCCGATCGACCGCGAGCCGATCGCGCGCGAGCTGGTGGCCTTCGTGCTGGCCGGCTGCGGCATCCGCGCGAGCTAGCAGCGCGCGCCGCCCGGGCGCTTTCCTCTCCCGCCAGACCGCACCGGCCCCAATCCGGTGCGCCCGCGCTGGCACGTCGCTTGCTAAACCTGACCACTTGCTCTGATTAAGCGGTCAAACACCATGCGCGTGCTCGTCGTCTACTGCCATCCGGTCGAAACCAGCTTCCATGCCGCCCTGCACCAGGAGGTGCTGAAGAACCTGCGCGCGGCCGGCCACGAGGTCGACGACTGCGACCTCTATGCCGAGGGCTTCGATCCGGTGCTCTCGCGCGAGGAGCGGCTGGGCTACCACGAGGTGCCGGCCAACCAGCTGCCGCTCAAGCCCTACGTCGAGCGGCTGCAGTGGGCCGAGGGCATCGTGTTCTGCTTCCCGACCTGGTGCTTCGGCCTGCCGGCCATGCTCAAGGGCTACTTCGACCGGCTGTTCATGCCGGGCGTGGCCTTCGACATCAGCGACCCCGCCAACGTGAAGCCGATGCTCACGCACATCAAGCGCATCAGCGCCGTGGTCACCTACGGACGGCCGCGCTGGGTGGCGATGTACATGGGCGACCCGCCGCGCAAGATCGTCACGCGCTACATGAAACGGCTGACCGGCCATGGCGCCCGGGTCGACTACCACGCCCACTACCACATGAACGTGGCGACCGAGCCCCAGCTCAAGCGCTTCATGGCCAAGGTCGGCAACGCCATGGCGCGCTTCGCATGAGCGCGCCCGT
>NZ_JBZAYE010000656.1:0-3909 GCF_058244205.1 Variovorax sp. 20P10.2.4 | reverse complement strand
GCTTCCGGCTTCGGCGCGCGCTTCGGCCTGCCGGTGCCGACCAGCACGGTCCGGTCGGCATCGCCGTCCTGCGGCTGGCCCTTGCCGCCGCGCGGCGTGAGGGCGGCCGCGTCGTAGAGCTCGCCGGGAATGGTCGGCGCACGCAGCTGCGCGGGCGCGGTCGCGGCCCATTCGCGCTCGAAGCGCGTGCTCGGATTGGGCGTGGGCGCGGGCGGAACCGGCGGCGCGGAAGCCGGCGTCAGCCGCTCGCCGCAGCGCATGCAGAAGTTCGCGCCCTCGCGGTTCTCCGCGCTGCAGACGGGACAGATCAAGGCCATGGCGAAGTGAGGCAATCGAGAAAAGGCATGCTGGCTGGCAGGGGCCGCATGGGGCTCGTCGTCTGGTGGCGGCGCCTCAGGTCACCGCGACCCGCTTGGAGCGGTGCGCCATGCGCTTGGCGATGACCGCGCCGAGCGCCATCGTGAGCTCGAGCGCGAGGTTCGGTTGACGGTTCGACATTTCCGAGAAGCGGGTGGTCGTGAGGCGCCAGACCCGTCCGGCACCCGTGACCACCACGTTGGCCGCGTGCGGCTGGCGCGAGAAGAACGAGCCTTCGCCGACCACCGAGCCCGCGGTGAGCACCGCCAGGCGCATCTGCTCCTTGCTGCTCACGCGGTGCACGCTGATCGCGCCGCTCTCGAGGAAGAAGACCGAACGGTCCTGCGCGCCCTGGGCGATCAGCACGTCGCCGACGGTGACGTCCTGCGGCTGCAGATACCCGGCCAGCGTGTCCCACTGCTGAACATTGAGGATCAGCGCAAAGGCATCGTTGCTGGTGTTGTCCGCGATCGCGCGGCTCAGGTTCTGGATGGACATGCTGCTCTCACTTGCCCCCGGGCAGTTCAGCCGGAGTATCCGCGAACGGCCCACATTTCGGCTACAAATGTTTACGCAATGACGGCGCCGGCCGCGCCGAGTGTCGCTATTTGCCGATACAGAAACGCGAAAAGATGACACCCAGCAGGTCGTCGGCGCCGAACTCGCCGGTGATCTCGTTGAGCGCGTTCTGCGCCAGCCGCAGTTCCTCGGCCAGCAGGTCGAGCGACTGGGCATGGGCCGCCAGGTGCTCGGCCGCCAGCGCCAGGTGCATCTCGACCTGGCCCAGCGCCTGCACATGGCGCGCGCGCGCCAGGTACACGCCTTCGGGCACGGCCTGCCAGCCGGCCATGGCCAAGAGCTGCTCGCGCAGCGCCTCGATGCCGGCGCCGGTCTTGGCCGACAGCGCGATGCCTTCGGCCGGCACGGGCGCCGAGCCGGTCGCGCCGGCCGCGTCGAGCTTGTTCCAGACGTCGAGCACCGGCACGCCCGCAGGCAGCTTCTCGCGCAGGCCGCGCAGGATCTCGGCGTCGGCCGCGGCGTAGTCGGGCGCGGCGGCGCGCGTCAGGTCGTGCAGGAACAGCACCGCATCGGCGCTCTCGATCTGGCCCCAGGCACGCGCCACGCCGATCCGCTCGACCTCGTCGCTGCTCTCGCGCAGGCCCGCGGTGTCGGCCACGTGCAGCGGCACGCCGTGGATCTGGATGGTCTGCGACACCACGTCGCGCGTGGTGCCGGCCACGGCGCTCACGATCGCGAGCTCGGCACCGGCCAGCGCGTTGAGCAGCGAACTCTTGCCGGCATTGGGCTGGCCCGCGATCACCACCTTGATGCCCTCGCGCAGCAGGGCGCCCTGGCGCGCGCGCTGCTGCACGGCCGCGAGCTGGCCCTGCAGCCGCACCAGCTGGCCCGCGGCATCGGCCTTCTGCAGGAAGTCGATCTCCTCTTCGGGAAAGTCGAGCGTGGCCTCGACCAGCATGCGCAGGTGGATCAGCGCATCGCGCAACGTATGGATCTCGCGCGAGAAGGCGCCCGACAGCGAGCGCCCGGCGCTGCGCGCCGCGGCCTCGGTGCTGGCGTCGATCAGGTCGGCGATCGCCTCGGCCTGGGCCAGGTCGATCTTGCCGTTGAGGAAGGCGCGCTGGCTGAACTCGCCGGGCTCGGCCACGCGCAGGCCCGGCAGCCGCGGGCGGCCGGTGACGGCATCGGGCTCGGCCGCGGCCTCGAGGCAACGCGCCAGTAGCAGTTGCAGCACGACCGCGCCGCCATGGGCCTGGAGCTCGAGCACGTCCTCGCCCGTGAACGAATGGGGCGCGGGGAAATGGATCGCCAGCCCGTGGTCGACCGCCTCGCCCGCCGCATCGCGAAAGGGCAGGTAGGTGGCCTCGCGCGGCTTGAGCGGCCGCGCGCACAGCGCCTCGATCAGCGGCGCGAGCCGCGCGCCCGACACCCGCACGATGCCGACCGCGCCGCGGCCGGAAGCGGTGGCGATGGCGACGATGGGATCGGAGGCGCGGGCGAGCATGGGCGGATTCTTTCAGCAAAAACGACAAAGGGCCGCTCGCGCGGCCCCTCGGGGAAAACGGTGACGCTGCGCCGGCCTACTTGCCGAGCACGCCGAGCCGCTTGTTGATCACCCACTGCTGGGCGATCGACAGGATGTTGTTCGTGATCCAGTACAGCACCAGGCCGGCCGGGAAGAAGATGAACATCACGCTGAAGGCCAGCGGCATGATCCACATCAGCTTGGCCTGCATCGGATCGGGCGGCGTCGGGTTCAGCCAGGTCTGCAGCAGCGAGGTGGCCGTCATCACGATCGGCAGGATGTACCAGGGGTCGGGTGCCGACAGGTCGGTGATCCAGCCGATCCAGGGCGCGTGGCGCATCTCGACCGACGACAGCAGCACCCAGTACAGCGCGATGAACACCGGGATCTGGATCACGATCGGGAAGCAGCCGCCCATCGGATTGACCTTCTCGGTCTTGTAGATCCGCATCATCTCCTGCTGCATTTCCTGCGGCTTGTCCTTCAGCCGCTCGCGCATTTCCATGATCTTCGGGTTGATGGCCTTCATCTTGGCCATGCTCGCGTAGGCCTTGGCGTTGAGCCAGTAGAAGGCGGCCTTCAGCAGCACCACCAGCGCCACGATCGACCAGCCCCAGTTGCCGATCAGGCCGTGCAGCTGGTTGAGCAGCCAGTACAGCGGCTTCGAGATGATCGCGAAGATGCCGTAGTCCTTGACCAGGTCGAGGCCGGGCGCGATGGCTTCGAGCTTCTTCTCTTCCTCTGGGCCGGCGAACAGCGTGCTGTTGACCACCTGGGTCGCGCCCGGGGCGATCTTCGGCAGCGTGGCCACCATGGCGATGGTGTAGAGGTTGTCGCCCAGGTCCTTCACGCGGAATTCGCGCTTCAGGCCTTCGCTGGCCGGGTCGCCGCGCAGCAGCCAGGCCGACACGAAGTAATGCTGGACCATCGCGATCCAGCCGTCGTTGGCGGCCGGCGGGGGCTCGACCTTGCCCTTGGTGATGTCCTTGAAGTCGAGCTTGTGGAACTTCTTCTCGTTCGTGTAGGCGGCCGGACCGGTGAAGGTGTTGGTGCCGAACATGGTGCTGGCGGCCACGGTGCCGTGGCGCAGCAGCTGCATGTAGAGCTGCGCGTCGCGCGGCTGGTCGCTCACGTTCACGACCTCATGGCGCACGCCGATGGCGTAATCGCCGCGGTGGAACACATAGGTCTTGACGTACTTGAGACCGCCGACGGGGGCGCTCTCGAAGCCGACCTCGAGGGTGTTCTGGCCAGCGGCCATTTCGCGCGGACCGGCCTTGGGCGCCATCGGCGTCAGGTGGTTCGGGAAGCGTTCGCCGGTGTCGACCTGGTTCAGCAGGCCGGTCTGCGCGAGGTAGCGCGTGGCCGGCGAGCCGTTCTCGAACAGCACCACGTGCTTGGTGCGGTCGTTCTCGTCGTACTTGAGCAGCTCGAGGTAGTTGACCGTGCCGCCTTCGCTGTCGATGGTCGCCTTGAACAGGTCGGTGGTGACCGTGACCTGTTCCTTC
>NZ_JBZAYE010000655.1:0-3921 GCF_058244205.1 Variovorax sp. 20P10.2.4 | reverse complement strand
GTCTCGCGTTCCTCGATCAGCGCCGCGATGGTGCCGGGCAGGTCGCCGCCCATCGCGCAGCACACGCAGCCGTTGCTCAGCAAGGCCATCGGCACCTTGGCGGCGGTGGCGGCGAGCACCGCGCCGTCGAGGTCGACCTCGCCGATCTCGTTGACGATCACGGCCGTGTCGGCCGCCTGCGGCAGCCGCAGGTAGCTCGACAGCAGCGTGGTCTTGCCGCTGCCGAGGAAGCCGGTGAGCACGGTCAGTTCGATCGGCACCGGATGGAAGTCGCTCGCCGGATTCATGACGTGGCCGCCTCGGCGCGGTTGGCCGCGACCATCGCGCGCACGTCGGCCAGCAGCTCGGCCGTGTCGTAGCAGATGCCGCCCGCGATGGTGCGGCTCAGGCCGCGCTGCCACTCCACGCGCCGGCTGTCGTCGTTCAGGCGCATCGCGCCGGTGCCGTAGAGCAGTTTGAAGTCCTCGAGCGGATTCTGGTCGTGCACCAGCAGGTCGGCGCGCTTGCCGACCTCGAGGCTGCCGCAGTCGGCCTCGATGCCCAGCAGGTGCGCGCCCTCGAGCGAGGCGGCGCGGATCACCTCGAGCGGATGGAAGCCGGCCTCCTGCAGCATCTCGAGCTCGCGCACGAAGCCGAAGCCGAACAGCTGGAAGATGAAGCCCGAGTCGCTGCCCGCGCAGACGCGGCCGCCGCGGTTCTTGTACTCGTTGATGAAGCGCATCCAGAGCCGGTAGTTCTCCTTCCACTCGATCTCGTTCTTCGTCGACCAGCGGTACCAATACGAGCCGTGGCCGCCGCGGTAGGGCTGGAAGTTGTCCCAGTAGGCCTGCCAGGTGTAGTCGTCGTGCCAGTCGGCGCGGCGCGTGCGCATCAGGTCGCGGTTGGCGTCGTAGATGCCGAAGGTGGGCACGAAGGCGAAGCCGAGTTCGAGGAAGCGGTCCATCGCGTTGCGCCAGGTGGCGCTGCCGGGCTGCGCGGCCTGGCCGAAGGTCTGGCCCGCGACCGAGAAGCGGAAGTACTCGTCGCCGTAGTCGTAGTCGGCCGGGTAGTTCTGCACCACGCGTTCCTCGAACAGCGCCTCGGGCAGGCCGTAGTAGTGCTCGGCGCTGGTCAGGCCCCACTGCGCGGTGGTCAGCGCGTTCATGCGCGTCACGGCCATCTGCGCATGGTGGCAGCCGCTGCGCAGGCCCAGGCTCGCGCACTCGGCCAGCGCGGCCTGCATGAGGGCCGGCGGCGCGCCGAAGAACTTCACGCCGTCGGCGCCGCGCGCCTTGAGCCGGCCCAGCCAGTCGCGCGCCTGCGCCGGCGTGTGCAGGGTCTTGAGGATGTCGTTGACGGCCGGGAAGTAGGCGTGCGCGAGGATGCGCGGCGCCGCGATGGTGCCGGCGGCCGCGCGCTCGCGCTGGTCCAGGGTCCAGCCCAGGCCGTTGAAGCAGCCCATCTCGCGCACCGTGGTCACGCCATGCGCCAGCCACAGCTTGTAGACGTAGTCGGCCGGCGGCGCATCGCGGCTGACGAAGGGCGAGCCGATGTGGGCATGGGCATCGACGAAGCCCGGCGTGACGAACCTGCCGTGGCAGTCGATCTCGTGTTGGCCCGCGGCCGGGCGCCCGGCCGGATCGATGGCGAGGCGCGGCGCGCCCACGCTGCGCATCTCGACGATGCGGTCGCGCTCGATCACGATGTCCACCGGCCCCCAGGGCGGCGCGCCGGTGCCGTCGATCACGGTGGCGCCACGCAGCACCAGGCGCTCGAACGGCCCTTCGCCGCGGTCGCGCCGCGTGGCGCGCGCCTTCTCGGTGCCGCCGCGCAGCCGGAGTCCGGCCGCGATCTCGTCGCCGGCCTCGACGCCCGGCGTGCTGTCCTGCATCGCAGTTGCTGCTGTCACTCGAATCTCCTCGAACATCACCCGGAGAAGCCGGATGGCGAGGGCGATTCTTTCGAGCGAGGGGGCAGGCCGTCTCGGTCAATCCTGCGCGGCGGACAGCATGTTCTTGCTGCCGGGCCGGCGGGAGCGCGCGGTGGCGCGGTCCGCTACTGGCGCCGGGCCTGCCGGTAGACCTGCGGCGTCATGCCCTCGGTGCGGCGGAACAGCCGCGCGAGATGGCTGGAGTCGGAGAAGCCGCAGTCCATGGCGATCTGCAGGATGTTCTTGTCCGAGAAGGCCAGGTCGGCCTTGGCCAGCCGCAGCCGCGCCGCCACCAGGTGCGCATGCGGCGTGAGGCCGTAGCGCTGCTTGAAGCGGCGCGCGAAATGGAATTCGCTCATCTCGGCCAGGCGCGCGAGCCGCGCCACGCTCAGCGGCTCGTGCGGATGGCGCTCCACGTGGTCGAAGGCCGCCTGCAGGCCTTCGTGCGCCGGCGGCGCCTCGGCATGGACCACGCGCCCGTAGCTGCGCAGCAGGTGCGCCACCAGCGACTGCGCGATGCCATCGGCATACATGCGCCCGGCCGCGCCGTCGGCATCGAGCGCCGCCACGAGTTGCGCGCCGAGCAGGCGGCCCACGCGGTCGTCGCGGTACAGCGGGCCGTCGCGCGGCTCGAAGTCCTCGAAGTCGATGCCGAAGCGGCGCGCGGTCGCGCGCAGCTCGCCGAGCGAGAAATGGATGTGCAGCAGGTCGAAGGGGCTGGGCGATTCGAAGCCCGTGCGCTCGATGGTGCGCGAGTCGATCAGCCGCACGCTGCCGCCTTCGATCGGGCCGTCCCAGATCACCGTGTCGTCCACGCGCGAGCAGGCGTCCATCGGCAGCAGCACCATCGAGAACATCATGAAGTCCTGCGAGGTCTCGATGTCGAACTGGAAGGGCCCGGCCGTCTTGCGCGTCCAGCGCAGCACCGACACCCCGGTCGACGGCAGGTTCATCAGCGCACCGGCGCTGCGCAGGCCCCACAGGTCTTCCATGTCGTTGAGGTCGCGCAGGGGCAGCATGAGGTGCGTTCGGGAAGGGGCGGCGAGCGCCGAGGCAGTCGAAAGTGCGCGAATTCTCATGCATTTTCCGGGCCAGTCATCGGGGGGTAATCCCGGTCCGGCCGCCGACCGCGGCGTTCCCTCCGCTTCCCGCGCAGTGCGCGCGGCTACTGCGCCTGCAGCCCGAGCTCTCTCGTCATCGCCTGGTAGGTGGGCCAGGTGCGCTGGATGAAGCGCTGCAGCTCGGCGCCCGTGAGCGGCGCTTCCTCCACGCCGAGCTGCGCCAGCACGTTCCTGACGGCTTCCGACCTGGACGCCGATTCGCGGCAGGCATCGGCGACGCGGCGCACCACGTCGGCCGGAAGGCCCGCGGGGCCCAGGATCATGTTGCACTCGGTGAGGTTCTCGAACGCGGGCCCGGTGAAGCCCTCGTCGGCCCAGGTCGGAATGCCGGGCAGCAGCTTCTCCGAGCGCCCGCCCGAAATGACCAGCACCGGCCGGAAGCTGCCTTTCTGGATCCCGGGCCCCAGGCCCGCCAGCGAGCCCGCGCCGATGTCGATGTTGCCCGCCATCAGGTCGAACACCATCGGGCCCGTGCCCTTGTAGTTCACGATGTCGAACCTGGCGCCGGTCTGCTTGGCGAGCTGGGTCATCATGATCTGCCAGCCCGAGCCGATGCCGTAATTGCCCACCGACACCGGCCGCTGGCGCGCGAGCGCGAGCAGTTCCTTGAAGTTCTTCACCGGCAGGTCCTTCTTCACCACCATCGGCGACACGCCGGTGCTGAAGGCCGCGATCGGCACCAGGTCCTTCGAGGTGTCGAGCGGCACCTTCTTGAGCATCACCGGCGCCTGCGCGAGCTGGCTGTGCAGCGTGATGAGCAGGGTGTAGCCGTCCGCGGGGGAGCGCGCCACGTTGTCCGCCGCGATCATGCCGATGCCGCCGGGCTTGTTCTCCACCACCACCGCCTGGCCCAGGCTCGAGGTCATGTACTCGGCCACCGCGCGCGCGGTG
>NZ_JBZAYE010000654.1:0-3934 GCF_058244205.1 Variovorax sp. 20P10.2.4 | reverse complement strand
GCCGGGTCGGCGCGCTCGCGCGGATACGGCAGGTCGACCTCGACGATCTCGCGGATGCGCCCCGGGTGCGGACTCATCACCACCACGCGCTGCGCGAGGAACACCGCCTCCTCGATGTTGTGGGTGATGAAGAACACCGACAGCCCGAGCTCGCGCCACAGCCGCAGCAGCTCGCGCTGCAGGCTCGCGCGCGTGAGCGCGTCGATGGCCGCGAAGGGCTCGTCCATCAGCAGCACCTTCGGCCGCGTGGCGAGCGCGCGCGCCACCGCCACGCGCTGGCGCATGCCGCCCGAGAGCTCGAAGGGATAGCGCCGCGCCGCATGCGACAGGCCCATGAGCGCGAGCAGCTCCTCGGCGCGCGCGCGGCGCTCCGCGGCGCCCAGGCCCAGCATCTTGAGGCCGAACTCCACGTTGCGCCGCGCATTGAGCCAGGGGAACAGCGCGTACTCCTGGAACACCACGCCGCGGTCGGCACCGGGCCCGGTCACGGGCTGGCCGCCGGCCGTCACGCTGCCGGTGGTGGGCTCGACGAAACCCGCGATCGCATTGAGCAGCGTGGTCTTGCCGCAGCCGCTCGGGCCGATGGCGCAGACGAACTCGCCCTCGCCGATGTCGAGGTTCACGTCGGTCATGGCCCAGTTCAGCTCGCCGTTCGACGAGGCGTAGAGCTTGGACGCATCGCGCACGCTGACGATCGCGCGCGGGGCCGTGTCGTTCGCGCCCATGGCCTCAGCCCAGGCGCACGCGGTCGGGCGCCGCGGCCTTCAGCGCATCGGCATAGATCAGCTTGCGGTAGAGCGCGCGCAGGTCCTCCTTCGGCGGCGTCGCGAGGCCGGCCTCGACGGCCCACTGCGCGTTGAGCACGAGGTCGTCGAGCAGCCGCTCGTCGAGCCGCACGCCGACCGAGACGGTCTCGAGCCCGGCCTTCGTCGTCTCGACCGTGGCCTTGGTGCGCTCGGCCACGAGCGCGATCGCCTCGGCGGTCTGGGCACGGTAGAAGGCCTCGGCATCGAGCAGGCTGCGCACCGCGGCCTCCACCAGCTTGGGCCGCGACTGCACCAGCGATTCGCTCGCGGTCAGCACGTAGTGGCTCAGGAACACCTTCTCCAGCCCCGTGTCGTCGAGCACCTTGACCTTGCCGCCGCTGTCCGCGATGGCCTTCTGGCCCGCGTCCCAGCCCCAGGCGAAGGCGTCGATGTCGCCCTTGGCGATGGCGGTCACGGCATCGGGGCCGCGCAGGTTGACCAGCGTCACGTCCTTGAGCGCGAGGCCATGCAGCGAGAGGAAGCGGCTCAGGAAGTAGTGGCCGCTGGTGCCGACCGTGGTCGCCACACGCTTGCCCTTGAGCTGCGCGCCGGTCGCGATGCCGCGGTCGCTGCGCGCCGCCACCACCATGCCGCTCGAGAGGCGGCTGAACTCGGCCACGATCACCGCGCGCACGCCGTTCGCGCCGGCCAGGCCGATCACGCTGTCGGTGGCGGTCGCGAACTGGGCCTTGCCGGCCACGGCCGCGTCGAAGGCCAGCCGGCCCGAGGTGAACTGCAGCGTGGTGGCCTCGATGCCGTGGTTCTTCCAGAGGTTGCGGCTCGACACCAGGTAGGGAATGGCCCAGCTGAAGCCCTGGCTCTCGGCGACCACGATCTTCTCGAGCGATTGCGCGCGCAGCGGCAGGGACAGGCCGGCGGTACCGGCGAGGGCGGCGAGACCGAGGCCGAAGCGGCGGCGGTCGATGGGATGCGAGGAGCTCATGGGATCGAAGGGAGAAAGAAGAAAACGGAACGCGAGGGCTCACAAGCCTTGTCAGCCATAGCCGTAGGGATTGGGCACGTCCCCCGCGAGCAGCCAGGCGCCGATGCCCTGGTGCCGGTAGTCGAGCGGGTCGTGCAGCGTGTGCACGCGCACGTTGCGCCAGTAGCGGTCGAGGTTGTGCTTCGAGGCGGTGCCGCGCGCGCCCACCAGCTCGAAGATCTGCGAGGTGACGTGCAGCGCCGTGCGCGCGGCCTGCGTGCGCGCCGCGGCCACGTCGATCGCGAGCGCCCCGCGGCTGTCTGCCTTGAGCGCGAAGCCCTGCTCCCAGGCCTGCTGGAAGCGTTCGTTGGTCTGGTTCGACAGCGCGGTGGCGGCCTGCAGCGCCGACCACATCTCGCCCGCGCGCAGCTGCAGCAGCCGGTCGTCCTCGGCGCGCTCCACGCCGGCCATGGGCCAGGGCTGGGTGTGGGCGCGCAGGTGCTCGATGGCCGCGCGCAATGCGCCGAAGGCATTGCCGAGGTAGATCTCGGTCAGCACGATCTGGCCGATCAGGTTGCGCAGCGTGGCGCGCGGGCTCGAGGCCACGCCGGGCGGGCCGAGGATCTCGTCGTGCGCGATGCGCACGCGCCGGAACTCGACGTTGCCGCTGTCGGTCTGTCGCTGGCCCATGTTGTCCCAGTCGCCGAGCACCGTGATGCCCGCGCGCGAGGTCGGCACCACGGCGAACAGCCGGTCGGTGGGCTCGGGGCCGAGCACCACCGAGACGTTGAGCACGTCGGAGTCCGGGGCGCCCGAGCAGAAGCCCTTCACGCCGTCGATCTCGATGCCGTCGTCGGTGCGCGCCGCCTGCAGCCGGGTGTCGCGCGCATTCACGGCGTTGCCCCAGAACCAGCGCTTCTCCACCGCCTCGCCGAGGAAGCGCGCCTGCTGCGCCTCGGAACCGAACAGCAGCACGCTCGCCACCTGCAGGTGCTGGAAGCCGAACAGGTGCGCGAGCGAGCTGTCGGCCTGCGCGAGCCGGCGCAGGATGCGGAAGATCAGCGGCCAGGCCGCCTGCTGGCCGCCATGGGCCGCGGGGATCGCGAGCGTGAGCAGGCCGCTGCGGCGCAGCAGCGCGCGTTCGGCCAGTGCCGTGCCGCCCGCGCGGTCGCGTTCGGCGGCGCTGGCGGCCAGGGTGTTGGCGAGCGCGAGCACCGGTTCGGTGAAGACGCCGAAGTCCTCGGCGAAGGGATCGGCCGCCGATGGCGTGCCCTGGGGAGCGGAAGAAGAGGACACGGGATGGCGGCCTGCGGTGGAGAAGAGGAAGCGGAAGGCGGGGGCGGGCCGGAACGCGGGATCGGAGAACGGCGACGCCTGCCGCGGCGGCTGCACGCATGATGCCGAGCCGGACCCCGTTCGCTTAGAACATTCCGGAGCATGGATATGCGCCGCGCGTTCAGCGCCGGTGGTCGACGCACCGCGCCAGCCACTCGCCGACGAACTGGATCACCGACACCAGCGCGATCAGGATCACGATCACCTCGAACATCACGCGCGTCTCGTAGCGCTCGTAACCGTAGCGGATCGCCAGGTCGCCGAGGCCGCCCGCGCCCACCGCGCCCGCCATGGCCGAGGCATTGACCATCGCGATCACGCTGACCGTCATGCCGCCGATGATCCCGGGCAGCGCCTCGGGCAGCAGCACGTGGCGCACGATGTGCCAGCGCCGGCAGCCCATGGCGCGCGCGGCCTCGACCAGGCCGGCGTCGACGTCGTTGAGGCTGACCTGCGCGATGCGCGCATAGAACGGGATCAGGTTGGCCGCCAGCGGCACCACCGCGGCCCAGGTGCCGAGCGTGGTGCCGACCAGGAAGCGCGTGACCGGCAGCAGCGCGATCAGCAGGATGATGAAAGGGATCGCGCGGCAGACGTTCACCGCGATCGACAGCGCCCTGTGGAAGCGCGGCCGCGGATAGAGGTTGCGCGGCGCCGTCACCGTGAGCACCACCGCGAGCACCAGCCCCAGCACGATCGCGATGAAGGCCGAGATGCCCACCATCAGCAGCGTCTGGAAGAAGGCCTGGACGTACTTGTCAATCTGCGGCGTGGACATAGCCCAGGACCTCGATGCGGTCGGCCGCGAGCGCCTGGCGCGCGGCGTCGATGTCGAAAGAAGGGTCCGCGCCCACCGGCACGGCCACCAGCA
>NZ_JBZAYE010000653.1:0-3940 GCF_058244205.1 Variovorax sp. 20P10.2.4 | reverse complement strand
GTGCACCACCTCGAGGGCCACCTGCTGTCGCCGTTCCTGAGCGCCGACCCGCCCGAGTTCCCCTTCGTGGCGCTGCTGGTCTCGGGCGGCCACACCCAGCTCATGCGCGTGGACGGCGTGGGCCGCTACGAGCTGCTGGGCGAGACCATCGACGACGCCGCCGGCGAGGCCTTCGACAAGAGCGCCAAGCTCATGGGCCTGCCGTACCCCGGCGGCCCCTGGCTCGCCAAGCTGGCCGAGGGCGGCGACCCGGCGGCCTTCAAGCTGCCGCGGCCGCTGCTGCACAGCGGCGACCTCGACTTCTCCTTCGCCGGCCTCAAGACGGCCGTGCTCACGCAGGCCAGGAAGCTCGGCGACGCGCTCGAGGCGCGCAAGCCCGACCTCGCGGCCTCCACGCAGGCGGCGATCGTCGAGGTGCTGCTGAAGAAATCGCTGGCCGCGCTCGACCAGGCCGGCCTCAAGCGGCTGGTGGTGGCCGGTGGCGTGGGCGCGAACCGCATGCTGCGCGAGCAGCTCAATGCCGCCTGCGCCAAGCGCGGCGTGCGCGTGCACTACCCCGAGCTGCACCTGTGCACCGACAACGGCGCGATGATCGCGATGGCCGCGGCGATGCGGCTGCAGTCGGGGCTGTCGCAGCCCACCGAGCGCTATGCCTTCGACGTGAAGCCGCGCTGGCCGATGGCCTCGCTGTCGGCGGACCTGCCCGCCACCGTCTGAGAGCGCCTATGAAAAAGCCCGCGCGGCTCGTCGCCGCGCGGGCTTTTTCGCAGGTCGGTTGCGTCTGTGATCAGTTGATCTGCAGCTGCGAGACCTGGCTGACCGGCACCACCTTGGCGAGCTTCAGGGTCAGCACGCCGTTCTCGAGCTTGGCTTCGCTGGCGGCCGCGTCGATGTCCAGCGGCAGCTCGTAGGCGGCCTTGAACTGGCGCTTGGCGTCGGCCTTGCTCTCGATACGGACCACGGCGCCTTCGATGCCGATGCTCAGGTCCTCGCGGGCGAAGCCGGGCACGTCGAGCGACAGGGTCCAGCTCTTGTCGTCCTGCTCGACCAGCGGCGAGCGGCGCGCGGTGCCGGCGAAGGCATCGTTCACGAAGCGTTCGAAGGCGCGGTCATGGGCGCGGGGGGGGAAGCGGGTGGCGCGGAGAGCGGGTGCGAAAAACATGGAAGTACTCCTGAATGAACACAATGGGGACATGGAATGTGTGTCCCTTACACTGCGCGGCCGTTCAATCCTGAGTGCCGCTTGAAACCTCATCTAGGCCCAGCGGCGCGCGTTTCAAGTCAATGAATTCCAGCTTTTTCGAGCGCCGACAGGCCTTGAAATTCGCGGCACTGTCGCTATGCGCGAGGCCCTTCGCGGCGCTCGCGCAGACCCCGCCCGCACCCATCCGCCTCGCGCTGATCGAGAGCATGAGCGGCCCGTTCGCCAACACCGGCGAGGCGGTGTTCCGCAACCTGCTGTGGGCCGTGGAGCGCGTGAATGCGCGCGGCGGCATCAAGCTGTCGGGCGGCGCGCGGCCGTTGCAGCTCGACCGCTACGACAGCAAGGGGCAAAACGAGGAAGCGCTGTCGGCGCTGCGCGCCGCGATCGACGATGGCGCGCGCATCGTGCTGCAGGGCAACTCCTCGGCCACCGCGGCGGCGCTGATCGATGCGATCGACAAGAACAACGAGCGCGACCCGCAGCGGCGCATGCTGTTCCTCAACTACGCGGCGGTCGAGCCCTCGCTGACCAACGAGCGCTGCAGCTTCTGGCACTTCCGCTTCGACGCCCATGCCGACATGCGCGTGGCCGCGCTGATGGACGTGGTGAAGGACGATGCCGCGCTCAAGCGCATCTACCTGCTGGGGCAGGACTACAGCTTCGGCCAGGCGGTGCTGCGCGAATCGCGGCGCCAGCTCGGCGCGCTGCGGCCCGACGTGGAGATCGTCGGCGACGAGCTGCATCCGCTGGGCAAGGTCAAGGACTTCGCGCCCTACGCCAGCAAGATCATCGCGAGCGGCGCGCAGGCGGTGGTCACGGGCAACTGGGGCAACGACCTCACGCTGCTCGTGAAGGCCGCGCGCGAGGCCGGCTTCAACGGCACCTTCTACACCTTCTACGGCAATGCGCTGGGCGCGCCCGCGGCCATCGGCGATGCCGGCATAGGCCGCGTGATCGCGGTGGCCGACTGGCTGCCGAACGTGCAGACGCCGCAGTCGGAGGCCTTCTACCGCGCCTTCCGCACGCGCTTTCCGAAGCCCGCGGACGACTACGTCCACATGCGCATGCAGCTCTTGATCGAGTCGCTGGCGCAGGCGCTCGAGCGCGCTGGCGGCACCGACACCGTGGCAGTGGTGCGCGCGCTCGAGCAGGCCGACGTCACGCTGTACGGCCAGCGCGGGCGCATGCGCGCGGCCGACCACCAGTTCCAGCAGCAGCTCGTGGTCGGCGTGATGGACAAGCAGGGCCGAGCGGGCGTGCAGTTCGACGTCGAGGGCTCGGGCTACGGCTTTCGCGTGATCAAGACCATTGCCCCCGAGCGCGCGGAGCTGCCGACTTCGTGCAAGATGAAGCGCCCCTGAAGGCACGAAGCGAAGACACGACGACAACGAAAGAAGAACACAGCATGCGCCAAGCCATCCACAACCTCGAAGCCTCCAAGATCCGCGAAGTCGCCAATGCCGGCCTCGGCCGCAGCGACGTGCTCGCCTTCTGGTTCGGCGAGAGCGACGAGGTCACGCCCGATGTCATCCGCCAGGCGGCGATCGATTCGCTGCAGCGCGGCGAGACCTTCTATGCCCACAACCTCGGCCTGCCCGAGCTGCGCGCGGCGATCGCGCGCTACACCAGCAGCCTGCATCCCGCGGTCGATGCCTCGCGCATCGCCGTCACCTCGGGCGGCGTGAGCGCGCTGATGCTCGCGGTGCAGGCGCTGGTCGATGCCGGCGACGAGGTGGTCGCGGTGACGCCCGTGTGGCCCAACCTCACGGCGCAGCCCGCGATCCTCGGCGCGACGGTGCGCACGGTGCCGCTGGTGCCGGTACAGGGCGAATGGACGCTGGACCTGCAGGCGCTGCGCGCGGCGGTCACGTCGACCACCAAGCTGCTGATCGTCAATGCGCCGAACAATCCGACCGGCTGGACGATGACGCGCGAGGAGCAGCAGGCCGTGCTCGACCATTGCCGCGAGACCGGCACCTGGATCCTCGCGGACGAGGTCTACGAGCGCCTGTACTTCGAACCCACGGCCAACGGCTGCGCGCCGAGCTTCCTCGACATCGCCCGGCCCGACGACCGGCTGGTGGTCACGCACAGCTTCTCGAAGAGCTTCCTGATGACCGGCTGGCGCCTGGGCTGGCTGGTGCTGCCGCCCGCGCTGGTCGAGGGCATCGGCAAGCTGATCGAGTTCAACACCTCGTGCGCGAGCGTGTTCACCCAGCGCGCCGGGGTGGTGGCGATCGAGCACACGGCCGAGATCACGCCGCGCGTGGTGGCGCACCTCAAGTCGTGTCGCGACACGCTGGTGCCGCTGCTGGCGGCCGTGCCGGGCGTGCAGGTGGCGCCGGCCAAGGGCGGCATGTATGCCTTCTTCCGGCTCGAGGGTTTCGATGATTCCTTCGAGGTGGCGAAGCGGCTCGTGGTCGAGGCCGGGCTCGGGCTCGCGCCCGGCAATGCCTTCGCGCCCGAGGGGCAGGGCTGGTTGCGCTGGTGCTTCGCCTCGAAGGATCCGCAGCGGCTGGTGCAAGGCGTGGAGCGGCTGCGCGGCTGGCTCGCGAAGCAGCAGGGCTGAATGACGCCGAGGCCCGCGCCCGTCGACGCCGTGCGCATCCGCGGCTCGGCGCTGCCGGGCCTGCAGACGATCGTGGCCGAATCCGCGCGCAGCTTTCCGCGCCACATGCACGACGTCTACGGCATCGGCGTGATCGACCGCGGCGGCCAGCGCTCGGCCAGCGGCCG
>NZ_JBZAYE010000652.1:0-3943 GCF_058244205.1 Variovorax sp. 20P10.2.4 | reverse complement strand
CCTCGGCGCGGCTCGCGACCCACAGGCGCAGCGTGGCGTCCCAGGCCAGCGGCGGGCCGTCGCGCAGGGTGGCGTAGTAGGGATAGGGATCGGGATGCACGACGGCCTTGACGGGGTCGGTCGGGGCCATCGTCTCGAGGGTGGGGTGCGGCGTGCTCATGGCCGAAGTCTGCGCCGCCCGTGTCCGCCACACTTCGCTCGCGGCCGAAGTGTGGGATGGCATGGCGCCTTAGGATCGCCGCATGAACACCGCCACCTCCGCGAACCCGGACCTCCAGCTCGCCCGCCTCGCCGGCGCCATCGCCGAGCCCGCGCGCGCCCGCATGCTCAGCTGCCTGATGGACGGCCATGCGCGCACCGCCACCGAGCTCGCGACCGTGGCCGAGGTCGCGCCCTCGACCGCGAGCGCGCACCTCGCGCGGCTCAAGGAGGAGCGGCTGGTCGCGCTGCTGGTGCAGGGCAAGCACCGCTACTTCCGGCTTGCCGACGACGACGTGGCGGCCGCGCTCGAAGGCCTGATGGTGGTGGCCGGCGCGCCGCGCGTGGCCGGGTTCAAGCCCAGCACGCCGAGCCGGCTGCGCAGCGCGCGCACCTGCTACGACCACATGGCCGGCACGGCGGGCGTCGCGCTGCACGACCGGCTGCATGCGCAGGGCTGGCTCAGCGGCCTCGCGAGCGGCTCCTACGAACTCACGGCCGAGGGCGCGGTCGCGCTCGAGAGCCTGGGCGTGGAGGTCGATGCGGTGCGGCGTTCGCGCCGCCGCTTCGCCTGCGCCTGCCTCGACTGGAGCGAGCGCCGCCCGCACCTGGGCGGCGCGCTCGGCGCCGCCTGGCTGCAGCTCTCGCTGAAGCGCGGCTGGGTGCGCCAGGAGCTCGACGGCCGCGCGCTCGCGCTCACGCCCAAGGCCGTGCGCGAGATGCCCGAGCTGTTCGCCGGTGCCTGATCGGGCCTCGAATCAGGCCTTGAGCTTGAGCAGGTAGATCAGCGGGCCCGCCATCGCGGTGTCGAGCTCGAGGAAGCCCTCGAAGTCCTTGCCCGCCATCCAGTAGGCGTCCCAGTTGTTCTTCCGGATGGTCTTCTGCCAGAGGTCGGCCACGGTGGCGCGGCGCACCGCCTCGAGCAGCACGGCGCGCCGCTCGGGCGTCACCTTCTTGCCGGTGAGCACGCCGCGCCAGTTGGCGAGGTCGGCGTCCACGCCCTGTTCGCGCACCGAGGGGATGCCGAGGAAGGGCCGCCTGGCCGACACGCCGATGGCGCGCAGCTTGCCGCTCGCGAGGGCCTCGCTGAATTCGCTGTAGCCCGAGATGCCGGCCGCCGACTTGCCCGACTCGAGCGACTCCACCACCTGCGCGCCGCCCGGGTGCGGCTGGTAGACCAGCGCCGCGGTGTTGCCCGCCACGCGCGCCAGCATGCCGGCGTACATGTGGTCCACGCCGCCGGCCGAACCGCCGGCGATCACCGTCTTGGCGGCGTCGGCGCGCAGCTGGGCGATCAGGTCCTTGGGCGTCTTGATCGACGAATCGGCGCGCACCGCCACCACCTCGTAGTCGCTCGTGAGGCGCGCCACCGGCGCCACCTGGGCCAGCGTCACGGCCGGCTTCTGCAGCGCCACCGCGCCGACCATCACCATGCCGCTCATCAGGATCGCGTCGGGGTCGGCGTCGTACTTCTCGACGTACTTCGCGAGCCCGATGGTGCCGCCCTTGCCGCCGATGTTCTCGTAGACCACGTCGCCCACCGCGCCCGAGGCCAGCAGCGCGGCGCCGAGCGCGCGGCCGGTCTGGTCCCAGCCGCCGCCCTCGTTGGCGGGGATCACGATGCGCAGCTTCGCGGTCAGCTGCGGCTCGGCCGCGCGCACGGCCCCCGTTCCCAGCACGGCCATCGCGCCCAGCCAGGCATGGAAGCGCCGGCGTCCGGGCGAAGGCGGCAGGGCGGTCGGGTGCGGCATATTTGTTTCCGATTGTCTAAAAAGGTAAACAAATGATGACGTACAGCGCCTGTCGTGTCGGTGACAGGCACCCAGGGGAAAACCCGGGGAATGGGCCTCCAGTCCTGCCAAATGCGGAACTAAGTCACGCTTTTGGCGGGTCAGGCCTTACTGGAACGCCACTTCCGCGAAGCTGCGCAGCTTGCGGCTGTGCAGCCGGGTCGAGCCTTCCTGGCGCAGGATCTCGATCGCCCGCATGCCGATGCGCAGGTGCTGCTCCACGCGCTCGCGGTAGAAGTGGTTGGCCATGCCGGGCAGCTTGATCTCGCCGTGCAGCGGCTTGTCGCTGACGCACAGCAGGGTGCCGTAGGGCACGCGGAAGCGGAAGCCGTTGGCCGCGATGGTCGCGCTCTCCATGTCGAGCGCCACCGCGCGGCTCTGGCTGAAGCGGCGCTGCGGCTGGTTGCCGGGCAGCAGCTCCCAGTTGCGGTTGTCGGTGCTCGCGACCGTGCCGGTGCGCATGATCTTCTTGAGCTCGGGGCCCTCGCACTTGGTGACGTCGGCCACCGCCTGCTCGAGCGCGAGCTGGATCTCCGACAGCGCCGGGATCGGCACCCACAGCGGCAGCTCCTCGTCGAGCACGTGGTCCTCGCGCACGTAGGCATGGGCCAGCACGTAGTCGCCGAGCTGCTGCGTGTTGCGCAGGCCCGCGCAGTGGCCCAGCATCATCCAGGCGTGCGGGCGCAGCACCGCGATGTGGTCGGTGATGGTCTTGGCGTTGGCCGGGCCGACGCCGATGTTGACCATGGTGATGCCGCTGTAGTCCTCGCGCACCAGGTGGTAGGCCGGCATCTGCGGCAGCCGCGGCGGCGCCGTGCCCTGGCTGCCGTCGAGCAGGTGGCCGAAGGTGGCGCTGGCGCCGGCCGAGAGCCCGCGCCGGCGCGTCACCACGTTGCCGGGCTCGATGAAGGCGATGTACTCGCTGTTCTCGTCGGCCATCGCCTCGTGGCCCAGGCGCACGAACTCGTCGATGTAGAACTGGTAGTTGGTGAACAGCACGAAGTTCTGGAACCAGTCGGGCAGGGTGCCCGTGTAGTGGCGCAGCCGGTGCAGCGAGTAGTCGACGCGCGCGCCCGTGAACAGCGCCAGCGGCTGCGCCTCGCCGGGCAGCGCCTCGAAGGTGCCGTTGGCGATGCCGTCGTCCATCGCGCCGAGGTCGGGCAGGTCGAACACGTCGCGCATCAGCGCGCGCCGCTCGGGGCTCATCGTGCCCTCGATGTGGTCGTTCTCGGCGAACGAGAAATGGATCGGGATCGGCTGCGTGCTGGTGCCCACCTCGAGCTCGACCTGGTGGTTCTCGAGCAGCAGCCGGAACTGGTCGAGGTAGTAGCGCGCATAGAGGTCGGGCCGCGTCAGCGTGGTCTCGTAGCGCCCGGGCCCGGCCACGAAGCCGTAGCTCAGGCCGGCATTGGCCGGCGGCGTGTGGCGCGCCACCGTGTGGGTGTGGACCCGCACGAAGGGATAGCAGGCGCGCACGCGGCCCGGCAGCTCGTCGCCGTCCACGAAGCGCAGCATCGATTCGCGCAGATGGGCGAGTCCGCCCTGGTAGATGGCCTTCACCTGGTCGAGCGCGGCGGCGGCGTCGGTGAAGCGGGCGGGTGCGACGAAGGGGGGCATGTAGGGCATGGCGGCATTGTGCAATGCCGTCGTGACCGCTTTCGGAACGCTTCCGGCCGGCTCGCCCTTCAGGCCAGCAGGCAGCCCAGCACCTTCGCGAGCATGTCGTCCGCATCCGTCGCCTGCACCGCGCCCGGCAGCTCGACGTCGCCGTGCATCACGAACACCGGCTTGCCCCACTTGAGGCCCATCGCCATCTCCGACAGCGTGCCCATGTTGCCGCCGATGGCGACCAGGCACAGGCCGCTGCGCGCGACGATGCCGTTGCGCAGCTCGCCCATGCCGGTGGGGATGGCCACGCTGAGCCATTCGTTGGCGTTGCGGTCGTCGTCCTCGGG
>NZ_JBZAYE010000651.1:0-3951 GCF_058244205.1 Variovorax sp. 20P10.2.4 | reverse complement strand
CTGCCCTCGGTGGACGTGGTGCGCGACCAGCCCTCGACCTACCTCTACGACCGCAACATCGGCCAGGCGCCGATCTGCGTGGCGACCGGGCCGCTGGACGGCGACCGCGCGGCGCAGGGCGGCGACGTGCTGGCGCGCGAATGGTCGCGCGTGCGTTCGCGGCCGAACCTGCTGAGCTGCGTGAACACCGAGCGGCGCAACGGCTGCGCCGACTTCTAGGGTCAGCGCGTCGAGCGCGCCGTGATGACGAACAGCTGCGCCATCAGGTCGGCCAGCAGCCGCAGCTGCGGGTCGTCGGTCAGCGCCGCGTGGCGGTAGCCGGCCACATGGGCCTCGAGGCCGTCGATCGGGCCGGCGAAGAACAGCCGCCGCAGCGCGCCACCGAGCGCGTCGTTCTCCGCCGCGCGCGGCCGGTCGTCGATGGTGCTGTGCGCATGGCTCTCGAGCCGCGGCGTGGCGAGGAAGGGCGCGAGCACCGCCGCGCGCAGGCGGCCCTCGGCCACCCAGCGATTCAAGGCCATGTCGAAGGCCTGCGCCGGCCCTTCGGCCAGCGCCTCGCGCAGCAGCGGCGGCAAGGCGCGCAAGCCCTTCGGCGTGGCGAGGTAGGCGACCGCGCCCCAGTTGTAGAGGCCGCGCGCGTCGAGCACCTCGATGCCGGCGATCGCATCGCGCGGCGCGGCGGGATCGGCGGGCAGCTGCTTCTTCAGCGCCTGCCACAGCGCGAGCAGGCTGTGGGCCGAGGTGTAGGGCAGGCATTCGAGGAACACCAGGTCCCAGTCGGCGAGCTGCGCGAGCGCCTCGGGCCGCAGCAGCGGCGGCAGCGCGCGGCTCAACAGCGCATCGTCCTCGAGCACCAGGAAGAAGTCATCGGGCGGTGCGCTTTCGAGTGCGCGCGCATGCGAGAGAAAGCACGCGCGTTCGCCGGCGCTGGTGGCGGCATCGGCGGGCACCGCGGGCAGCGTGGCCGCGTCGATCGCCTCGAAGCGCGCCACGCCCTCGATGCCGAGCGCGCGCAGCTGCGCTTCCATGGCCGCGCGGCGATCGCCACTGCGTTGCAGATTGATGAAGCAACCGTTCATGATGCGGGGATGAAGCAGGTCCTGCCATTGTCTCCCTTGTCTCTCGATATCGCGCCGATCGCCGAAGGGCGGACCGCATGATGCTCAGCGTGGTGCTGCCGTTCTACCGCAAGCGCGCGGAGTTCGAGCGCGTGGCCGCGCTCAACGCGCCGCACTGGTCGCGCCCCGGCATCGAGGTGGTGATCGCGCTCGACGAACCGGCCGAGGAACAGGGCCTGCTGCAACTGCTCGCGCGCTTCGACACGGTGTGCTGGCGCGTGGTCGTCAACGACCGGCCGCATGGCTGGCGCCCGCCCTGCCGCGCCATCAACGTCGGCGTGCGCCATGCGCGCGGCCGCTTCGTGCTCGTGCATTCGCCCGAGTCGGCCTATGTGGACGACGCGCCCGCGCTGGCCCTGCAGGCCGCGCTGACGGTCGAGCGCGGCGTGGTGCTGGGCCGCGTGGGCTTCGCGCGCTTCGACGAGATCGACGGGCCGCTGGCTGCGCTGTTCGCGCGCCAGGTGCCCGAGGCGCTGTTCCTGCGCACCTTCTACGGTTCGCTGTGCGGCCCGCGCGAGGCCTTCGAGGCGGTCGGCGGCTACGACGAATCGTTCGCCGGCTGGGGCGGCGACGACGACGATTTCCGCGTGCGGCTCGAGATGGCGGGCTGGCGGCTTTCGGCCTGCGCCGAACTGAAGCTGCTGCACCTGTCGTTCGAGACGCGCGACGGCGCCGAGCAGTTCGATCCCGACAACGACTGGCGCAAGTGCACGCCCGCGCAGGCGCGCGCGAACGGCGAGGACTGGGGGCGCGATTTCGCGCGCATCGCCCGCGACGATCCGGCACCGGCCGATGCCGGGGCCATGCCCGCGTGGGGGCAACCCGCGCCCGTTTTCGCGATGGGCTCGCGCCGCCAGTGCGAGCTCTGCGCGCGCATGCTGCACCACGAACCGGCGCCGCACTACTTCTGCCCGCGCTGCAGCGCCGCGCCGCCGAAGCCGCTGGCCTCGAGGCTGCGCATCGTCTGCCTGCTGCAGCTGCGCAACGAGGCGCGGCTGCTCGAAGGCTGCCTCGACCATCTGCGCGACCATGTCGACGGCTTCATCGCGCTCGACGACGGCTCGACCGACGACACCGCGCGGATCCTGCAACGCGAACCCAAGCTGCTCGAGCTGCTGTCGAACCCGCCGGGCGGCGACTGGAACGAAACCCAGAACAGGCACCGCCTGCTCGAATGCGCGCAGCGCCATGGCACGGGCTGGGTGCTGGTCTGCGATGCCGACGAGCGCTACGAAACCTTGTTTCTCCGGCACCTCGGCGCCATCGTCGATTCGCTGTCCGACACGCCGCTAGGCTGCCTCTCGCTCGCGGTGCGCGAACTCTGGGACGCACCCGACCGCTTCCGCGACGACGGCCCCTGGGGCGCCAAGTCGCGCGTGTGCCTGTTCCGGCTGCCGCGCGAGATCGCCTTCGACGCGGCGCCCGCGCTGCACGGGCCCTGGTATCCCGATGCGGTCGCGCAGCATGGCCGGATGTTCCGCAGCTACTTCCGGCTCTACCACCTGCGCATGATCCGGCGCGAGGACCGCATCGCGCGGCGCGACCGCTACCGGCGCCTCGATCCCGGGCACCGCTGGCAGGCCATCGGCTACGACTACCTGGCCGAGGAGGGGCCGGGACTGCGGCTCGAGAAGATCGCGCCCGATCGCGGCTACGACCTGGGGACCTTGCCGGCCGATCTGCTTCAGGCCGACGGCCCGGCGCTGGCCGCGAGCGAGCGCGCGTAGTCGCCGCGGTAGGTGCGCGTGCCGGTGTGCGTGAGGCGCGAGCGCGTGTCGACGAAGACCTGGCCGCCGATCGATTGCCAGCGGCGGCAGAAGGCGAAGTCCTCGCTGAGGTAGCGGCCGTTGCCGGGCTCGGCCCAGACATCGAAGAAGCGATGGTGCGGCCAGGCCGCGGCCGTCTCGTCCTCCATGCGGTCGGGCGTGTAGCGCAGCTCGGGCAGGGCCTGCGCGAGCCGCTCGAACACGGCGCGCTCGATCAGCATGAAGCCGGTGGGTGCATCGAGCACCTCGACGAAGCCGTCGGCATCGATGCGGCTGGCGACCTCGGGCCCCGTGAGGTTGACCGGGAACACCGCGTGCCGCGCCTCGAAGTCCTCGCGCGTGCTGCCCGCGGGCAGCGGCTGCGCGAGGCCGGCGCGCGGCCAGCCGTCGTTCTTCTGCGGATAGGCGCCGGCCACCACCGCGCGGCCGGCCAGCAGCAGGCGCAGCGCGGCCTCGGGCTCGAAGCCGATGTCGGCATCGATCCAGAACAGGTGGGTCCAGCGGCTGTCGGCCATGAACTCGGCCACCAGCCGGTTGCGCGCGCGCGGGATCAGGCTGTCGCCGTCGAGGAAGCGCGTCTGCATCGGGAAGCCGTGGCGCCACGCGAGGTTGACCAGCCCGAGCAGGCTGCGCACGTAGTCGCTGGTCATCGCGCCGCTGTAGCTGGGCGTGGCGATGAAGGGGCGGATGTCTTTCAGGGCGTCGATGGGCAGCATCGTGGTGGAGCAATGGGCGTGTTCATGCGGGCTGCGCATGCCGCCGCGTCGACAGCAGGGCCCGAAGCTTCGCCGGTGCCACCGGCTTCGTCAACAGCGTCGCGCCGCTGTGGCGCAGCCGTTGCAGCGCATCGGGCCCGGTGGCGCCCGAGACCAGCACCGCGAGCGCCTCGGGCTGCAACCGCTTGGCGGCGTCGATCACGTCCATGCCGTCGGTGTCGCCGGGCAGCTGCAGGTCGCACAGCACGGCGTCGTAGGGGATGTCGCCGGTGCCCAGCCGCGCGATCGCCTCGGCGCCGGTGGCCACGCACTCGACCTGGCAGCCCCACTGCTCGAGCAGCGCGCGGCTGC
>NZ_JBZAYE010000650.1:0-3963 GCF_058244205.1 Variovorax sp. 20P10.2.4 | reverse complement strand
GCCGACGCGCGCGAACTGCTTGGCCTGCTCGAACACGACCACGTCGTGGCCGGCGCGGCGCAGCGCGATGGCGGCGGCCAGGCCGCCGATGCCGGCGCCGACGATGCCGAGGGTGGATTCGCTGGTGTTCATGGGTGTGTGTCTCTTCCTTCTTGTTCGCGGCTCACTCGGCCACGATGTTTCGCGCCTTGACGATGCGGGCCCAGACGGCCGTCTCGTCGCGGATGTGGGCGGCGAACTCGGCCGGCTTCATCGCGGCGCCGGTCATGCCCTGCGCCTTCAGGCGCTCGCGCACCTCGGGCTGGGCCAGCATCTCGGCCGCGTCCTTCGCGAGCTGGTCGACCACCGCCGCCGGCGTGCCGCGCGGCGCCATCAGGCCGTACCACGAGGTCACGGCCACGCCCTGGATGCCCTGCTCGGCCAAGGTGGGGATGTCGGGCGCGGCGGGGCTGCGCACGGCCTCGGTCACGCCGAGCGCGATCAGCTTGCCGTTGCCGATGAACGGCAGGGTCGCGGGCAGGTTGCTGAACATCATCGGCACCGAGCCGCCGAGCACGTCGTTGAGCGCGGGCGGCGTGCCCTTGTAGGGCACGTGCAGCAGGTCGATGCCGGCCTGCTGCTTGAACAGCTCGCCCGCCAGGTGCAGCCCGCTGCCCACGCCGGGCGAGGCATACGACAGCGTGCCCGGCTTGGCCTTGGCCTGCGCCACCAGCTCCTTCACGCTCTTGATGCCCGAGGCCGGCGATGCCACCAGCACGTTGGGCGCCTTGGCCAGCATGGTGATCGGCACGAAGTCCTTCTGCATGTCGAACGGGAAGTTCGGCATCAACGTGGGATTGATCGTGACGTTGCCGGCCGGGATCACCAGCAGCGTGTGGCCGTCGCCCTTGGCGCGCTTGACCTTCTCCATGCCGATGTTGCCGGCCGCGCCGACCTGGTTGTCGACCACGGCCGCCTGGCCGTAGCGCTTGGCGAGGCCGTCGGACAGCATGCGCGCCAGCGTGTCGACCGGCCCGCCCGGCGGGAACGGCGAGACGATGGTGAAGCGCTCGGCCGCGAGCTGCTTGTGCACATCGCTTTGCGCAGCCGCGGGCAAAGCGATGGCAGCCAGCGCCGCGAACAGGAGGGAGAAACAGAAGCGTCGTTGCATGGTGATCGGAACCGTCATTTCTTCTCGGTGAGGAAGGCGCCCTTCGGCCCTTCCGCGTTCTTCTGGCGCCGCGTGTGGCCGTCGAGGCCGCCATCGACCGCCCATTCGGCGAACACCGTCGGCCCCGGCTCGAACTCGCGCGGCTGCCAGTCGGCCGTGAGCTGGTCCTCGTCGGCGTAGTACTCGATCAGGCCGCCGGCCGGGTTCTTGAAGTACCAGAAGTAGGCCGAGGAGACCGGGTGCCGGCCCGGGCCGAGCTGCGTGTCCCAGCCCTGGCGCGAGAAGTGCAGCCCGCCGCCGAACACCTCGTGGATGTCGCGCACCGTGAAGGCCACGTGGTTGAGCCCGCGCTTGCCCGAGGGGATCTGCAGCAGGAACAGGTCGTGGTGGCCGCCCTCGGGGGCGCAGCGCATGAAGGCGCCGCGGTTCGGATAGCTGTCGGAGCCGACGAAGCCGAAGCGCTCGGCATAGAAGGCGCTCGTGGCCTTCACGTCGCCGACGAAGAACACCACGTGGCCGACCTCGATCGGCGTCGCGCGCTCGTAGATCGGCGCGGGCTGGTTGAGGCGCGGCTTGGCGTTCCAGGTGTTCATCGCGCCGCAGTCGACCTCGACGGCATGCTTGCGGCTGACCTGCAGGCGCACGGCCAGGCCATTGGGATCGATGCAGCCGATGCGGCGCGCGCCATCGATGCTGGCGTCGAAGAAGGCCGGATCGTTCGCGATGGCGGCGGCATAGCGCTCGAGGTCGGCCTCGCTCTCCACGCCCCACACCACTTCGCGCAGGGTCGGGCCCTCCTCCATCGCGGGCGGCAGGCGCGCGTCGTCCAACGCCGCAACGACGACCCGGCAGCCGTTGAGGCACTCGAAGACGAGTTCGCCGGGCGCCTCGGACTTCAGCGCGAGGCCCCAGTCCTCGAAGAAGCGGCGGCAGGTGGGCAGGTCGTCCGCCCCGTAGGTGATCTGGTCGATGCCTAGAACGCTCATGGTGTGGCCCTGTTCAGTTCGCCCACGCGAGCGGTTGTTCGTTGGTGCCCCAGTACATGCTCTTCTGCTCCATGTACTGGAAGATGCCTTCGCGGCCCTTCTCGCGACCGAGGCCGCTGTCGCGCCAGCCGCCGAAGGGCGTGGAGACCGAGAACTGCTTGTAGGTGTTGACCCAGACCGTGCCGGCCTGCACCGCGCGGCCGAGCTTCCAGGCGCGCTTGAAGTCGCGGCTCCACACGCCCGCGGCCAGCGCATAGACGCTGTCGTTGGCCTGCGCGATCAGCGAGGCCTCGTCGTCGAAGGGCATCGCGACCAGCACCGGTCCGAAGATCTCCTCCTGGCTGGTACGCGCGTGGTTGTCCAGGCCTTCGATGATGGTCGGCCGGTAGAAGTAGCCGCTGTCGTAGCCGGCACCCTGCGGGCGCACGCCACCGGTGCGGATGCGGCCGCCCTCGGACACGCCGAGCTCGACGTAGCGCTCGATGCCCTCGCGGTGCTTCGCCGTGATCAGCGGGCCCATCTGCGTGCGCTCCGAGGCCGGGTCGCCCACGCGCAGCGCGTTCGCGCCCTCGGCCAGCCGCGTGAGGAACTCGTCGTAGATGCCGCGCGCCACGAACAGCCGCGAGCCCGCGATGCACGATTCGCCCGACGAGCTGAAGATGCCGTAGAGCACGCCGTTGACCGCATGATCGAGGTCCGCGTCCTCGAGCACCATGGTCGGCGACTTGCCGCCGAGCTCGAGCGACACCGGCATCATCTTGTCGGCCGCGATGTGGGCGATGTGCTTGCCGGTGGTGGTGCCGCCCGTGAAGGACACGCGCTTGACCAGCGGATGCTGGGTGATCGCATCGCCGATCACCGAGCCCCGGCCCGGCAGCACGCTGACGATGCCCCTGGGCACGCCGGCCTGTTCGCAGATGCGCGCCAGCTCGAGCGCCATCAGCGGCGTGACCTCGGCGGGCTTCACCACCACCGCGTTGCCGGCCGCCAGCGCGGGCGCGAGCTTCTGCGCCTCGCTCGCGATCGGCGAGTTCCACGGCGTGATCGCCGCGACCACGCCCATGGGCTCGTGCACGCTCATCGTGACGAAGGCGCCGCGCGACGGGGTGATGCTTTCCTCGAGCGTCTCGAGCGCGGCCGCGAAGAACTGGAAGGTGCCCGCGGCGCTGGCCACGAGGTTGCGCGTCTCGTTGATCGGCTTGCCGTTGTCGAGGCGCTGCTTCTGCGCCAGCGACTCGGCCTCGTCGCGGATCAACTGCGCCACGCGGTGCAGCACGGTGGCGCGCTCGTGCGGCAGGCGCTGGGCCCAGCCGCTGGTGCGAAAGGCACGGTCGGCGCCCGCGATGGCCTCCTCGACGTCGGCCAGGCTCGCGGCGCGCAGGCGCGCGATCGGTTCGCCGGTGGCCGGGTACAGGCTCTCGTAGACGTCGCCGCCGCCCAGGCGCCATTCGCCGGCGATGCAGATCGGAAGAAGTTCGGAAGAAATCATGGGTTGGCTCAGATGGCGAGCGCCGCGACGCGGTTGCGCAGCGCGCGCACGGCGCTGTAGACGGTCAGCGCGGAGGTCTTGGGATTGGCCGCGAGCGGCTTGTTGCGCATGGTCAGCTCGAAGCTGCCGAAGGCGCCCTCGGCTTCGACGGTGTGCACGTTCTCGGCGATGGCCGGGTCGGCGATCAGCCGCACCTGCGTGCGGTCCAACCCCAGCCCCGCGAGCGAGACGGTGGCCGCGACGTTGGCATTCTTCGGATAGAGCAAGGCCGCCTCGCGCGCGCTGCCCTCGAAGATGACGGTGGCCTGCGCCAGCGCATCGAGGTCGCGGCCCTGCTC
>NZ_JBZAYE010000065.1:0-20174 GCF_058244205.1 Variovorax sp. 20P10.2.4 | reverse complement strand
CGCCTGCCGGTGCTGCTGCACACGCGCGTGGGGGAAGGGCGGCCGCGCGCGGCGCTCGAGGCGTTGTCGGTGGCCTTTCGCAGCGTGGTGCGAAGCTAGTTCAGAGGAAGCCGATCGACAGCCAAGGAACTGCCGCCACCACGATCGTCCCCGCCAGCAGCGCCAGCATGTACCCCACGATCGGCCCGATCCCCGCATCGGGTTGCACGCGCCCGATCGCGCAGGCCGCGTAGTAGCCCACGCCCAGCGGCGGCGCGAACAGGCCCAGGCCCATCGACAGCACCACCACCATCGCGTAGTGCACCTCGTGGATGCCGAGCTGGCGCGCGATGGGAAACAGCAGCGGGCCGAACAGCACGATCGCCGGGATGCCTTCGAGCACCGAGCCGAGGATCACGAAGATCACCAGCGACACCGCCAGGAACATCCCGGCGCCGCCGGGCAGGTTCGCCATCAGCTCGGCGAGCCAGCGCGAGAAACCCGACTGCGTGAGGCCCCAGGCCATCGCGGTGGCGGTGCCGATGATCAGCAGGATCGCGCCCGACAGCGAAGCGGTGGCCACCAGCATCGGCCCGAGCCGGCGCCAGTCGAACTGCCGGTAGATCGCGATCCCGGCCACCACCGCGTAGACGATGCCGAGGGTCGAGACTTCGGTGGCGGTGGCCACGCCTTCCACCACGGCGGCGCGGATCACGAAGGGCAGGGCGAGCGCGGGCAGCGCCACCAGCGCGAGCCGCAGCACCTGCGACCAGGGCGAGCGCTCGACCCGGCTCAGGTCCTCGTGGCGGCTGCGGAAGTGCACCACCACGCACAGCATCAGGCCGAGGATCACGGCCGGCAGCAGCCCGCCGGTGAACAGCGCCGCGATCGACACGCCGGTGACCGAGCCGATGGTGATCAGCACCAGGCTCGGCGGCACGGTCTCGGTCTGCGCGCCGGTGGCCGCGAGCAGCGCGACCAGCTCGCCGTCGCTGGCGCCGCGCTTCTGCATCTCGGGGAACAGCGCCGGCGCGACCGCCGCCATGTCGGCCGCCTTCGATCCCGAGATGCCCGACACCAGGTACATCGCACCCACCAGCACGTACGAGAGCCCGCCCTTCACGTGGCCGAGCAGGCTCGCGAGGAAGGCCACCATCGCCTTGGCCATGCCGGTCATCTCGATCAGCAGGCCGAGGAAGACGAACAGCGGCACCGCCAGCAGGATCAGGTGCGACATGCCCTCGTCCATGCGCCCGACGATCACGGGCAGCGCGGTGTCGGTGGTCAGCGCGAGGTAGCCGAAGGTGCCGAGGCCGAAGGCGAAGGCGATCGGGATGCCGCCGAGCACGCAGGCCAGCACCACGCCGACGAAGAAGACCAGCAGGTTGAGCCGGCCCAGGTCCTCGAACACGGCACGCCCGAAGCCGAAGGCCGCGACCACGATCGCCACCACGCAGACGGCCTTGGTGGTGGTCTTCCAGTCGAAGTCGCGGAACAGCCGCAGCACCGCGAACAGCGCCATCAGCGCCACGCCCGCGGGCAGGGCGGCGGCGCGCCAGGCGTTCGAGATGTCGAGTGCGGGCGTGGTGATGAAGCGCTCTTCCGCGGCGTATTCCCAGGCCGGCCACGCGATCATCGCGAGGAAGGCGAGCGCCGCGCACAGCGCGAGCGCCTCGGCCAGCTGGCGGCGTTCGGGCGCGAGGCCCGACACCAGCGCCGTCATGCGCATGTGCTCGCCGCGCCGCAGCGCGACCACCGCGCCGAGCATCGCCAGCCAGATGAAGAGCATCGAGGCCAGCTCGTCCGACCAGATCAGCGGCTGGTGCAGCACGAAGCGCGCGACCACGCCCGCGAGCAGCACCGCCACGTCGGCCAGCACCAGCGCGCCGGCCGCGACGCTCACCGCGGCGCCGAGCGCCTGTTCGATGCGTGCCGCGAGCGGGTTCGATGCCGTGGCATCGAAAGCCAGCGCGGCCCCGTGGCCATGCCCCACTGCGGCGCTCATGCCAGCTTGCCCACGCTGCGCTCGAGCAGCGCCCAGGCCTCATCGCCGTACTTGGCCTTCCACTCGGCATAGAAGCCGGCCTTGCGCAGCTGGTCGCGGAACGCGGCCGGGTCGGGCTGGTTGATCTGCATGCCCTTGGCGGCCAGCTCCTTCTGCAGCCCGGTGTTGAGCTCGGCCACGTCGGCGCGCTCCTTGATCGCAGCGGCGTTGACGTGCCGCGCCACGATGGCCTGCAGCTCGGGCGGCAGGCGGTCCCAGGCGCGCTTGTTGGCGAGGAACCAGAAGCCGTCCCACATGTGGTTGCTCATCGAGCAGTACTTCTGCACCTCGTAGAGCTTGGCGGTCGAGATGATCGCGAGCGGGTTCTCCTGGCCGTCGACGATCTTGGTCTGCAGCGCCGAATACACCTCGGCGAAGTTGATCGAGGTCGGCGCGGCCTCGAGCGCCTTGAACATCGAGGTCCACAGCGGCGAGACCGGCACGCGCACCTTGAAGCCCTTCAGGTCGGCCGGTGCCGCGATGGGCTTGCTCGAGGACGTGATCTGGCGGAAGCCGTTGTCCCAGATGCGGTCCATCGCGAGGATGTTGGCCTTGGCGATCTGCTGGCGGATATGGGCGCCGAGCTCGCCGTCCATCGCCTTCCAGACGCTGGCGTAGTCGGGGAACGCGAAGCCCACGCCGCTGATGGAGGCCGCGGGCACCAGGGTGGCGAGGATCAGGCCCGACAGCGTGAAGAACTCGACCCCGCCCGAGCGCAGCTGGCTCAGCATGTCGGTGTCCGAGCCGAGCTGGTTGTTCGGAAAGATCTGGATGTCGACCTGGCCCTGGGTCTCGGCGCGGATCGCATCGGCCATCTCCTTGGCCCGGATGTTCATCGGGTGCGTGACCGGCAGGTTGTTCGCGTACTTGTAGCTGTAGGGCTTCTTCTGCGCGAAGGCGTGGCGCAGCGGCAGGGCCAGCGTGGATGCGGCGGCGGCGGTGCGCAGCACGGTGCGGCGTTGGATGTTCATGGCGCTTGTCTCCTGTTGTGTGGGTTTTCTCGGGATCTGTCGAACGCTGTGGGGGAGGGGAATGGAACTTCAGGCGATGGCGGCCTCCGCGATCTCTGCGCGCTCGGCCAGCAGCCGGCGGATGTCGTTCTTCGCGACCTTGCCGTAGCCCGACTTGGGCAGCGCGGGCCAGAACAGCACGTGGCGCGGCCAGCGGTATCTGGCGCAGCGGCCGTCGAGGTGGCGCAGGATCTCCTCGGCGTCGACGTCGTCGCGCTCGCACACCAGCACGGCCACGCCGACCTCACCCCACTTGGCGTCGGGCCAGCCCAGCACCGCGGCCTCGCGTACCGCCGGATGGGTCAGCAGGATCTCCTCGACCTCGCGCGGATAGACGTTGGAGCCGCCCGAGATGTACATGTCGGACTCGCGGCCCGTGATGTAGAGCAGCCCGCGCTCGTCCATGCGCCCGAGGTCGCCGGTGTGGAACCAGCCGCCGCGCAGCGCCTTGGCCGTGGCTTCGGGGTTGTCGAAGTAGCCAGCGAACACGGCGGGGCCGCGGCAGCAGATCTCTCCCACGGCACCGGCCGGCAGGCGCTGCATCTGCGCATCGAGGATCGCGACTTCCATGCCGGTGCGCGGCCGGCCGCAGGAGCCGACGTTCGCATGGGGATCGGCATCGTCGGCCGAATGCATCGAGGGCGTCAGCACCGTGATGCAGCCCGTGACCTCGCCGAGGCCGAAGTACTGCACCAGCACCGGCCCGAGCTTGTGCAGCGCGCGCTTCTGGTCGGCGCGGTACATCGGCGCGCCGGCATAGATCAGGTAACGCAGCGAGCTGTGGTCGAACGCATCGACCGACGGGTCTTCCACCAGCATCTTGACGATGGTGGGCACGGTGAAGAGGTTGCTGACCCGGTGCCGCTCGACCAGCGCCCAGATGGCGGGCGGGTCGAGCCGATCGGAGGCCGGCAGCACGGTCGCCGCGCCGCGCGCGACGTTGAGCAGCGCATGGATGCCCGCGCCGTGCGACAGCGGCGCGACGGCGATCGAGCAGTCGCGCTCGGTGGTGCCGGGGATCAGGTCGGCGAGGTGGTTCGTCACCACGAAGGCCAGTTGCCCGTGGGTCAGCACCGCGGCCTTGGGCTTGCCGGTGGTGCCCGAGGTGTAGAAGTACCACAGCGGCGTGTCTGCATCGACCGGTGCAGTGGCGCTGGGGGCGCCAGCGTGCGCCGCGAGCAAGGCTTCGTAGCCTTGCGTGCCCTGCGGCGATTCGCCGATCGTCACCACATGGCGCAGGTGCGCCGAGGCCGCGCGCACCGCTTCCACGTGCGCGCCGAAGCAATCCTCCGCGAGCATCACCGTGGCCCGGCTCGCGCTGCCGAGGTAGGCCACCTCGGGAGGCGTGAGCCGCGCATTCACCGGCACCCAGACCGCGCCCAGGCGGAACGCGGCCCAGCAGCTCTCGAACAGCGCGATGTTGTTGCGCGACTGCACGAGCAGCTTGTCGCCGGCTTGCATGCCGAGCGCGCGCAGCGCATCGACCAGCGCGTCGACGCGCGCGTCGATCTCGCGCCAGGTCCAGGTCCGGTCCTCGAGGATCAGGCCCGGCCGGTCGGGAAACAGCGCCGCGGTCTGCGACAGCAGCACCGAGAGGTTCGCCGCCTGTGCTGCGCTCACACCGCCTCCAGCACGCTGAGGTAGTTGGCGACTGCCGCGCCGCCCATGTTGAAGACGGCACCGGGCCGTCCCGTGGCCACCTGCATGTCGCCCGCCAGGCCGGCGAGCTGCATCGCCGCCATCACGTGCTGCGACACGCCGGTCGCGCCGATCGGATGGCCGCGCGACTTGAGGCCGCCCGAGGGATTGACCGGCAGCCGGCCGTCCTTGCGCGTCACGCCGTCGAGGATCGCGCGCGCACCCTGGCCGTGCGGCGCCAGGCCCATGGCCTCGTACTCGAGCAGCTCGGCGATGGTGAAGCAGTCGTGCGTCTCGACGAAGCCGAGGTCGTCCAGCCCGAGTCCGGCCGCCTCGAGCCCGCGGCTCCATGCAAGCGCCGCGCCCTCGAAGCGCGTGGGGTCGCGGCGCGACAGCGGCAGGTATTCGTTGACCTGCGTGCGCGAGCGCCAGCGCACGGCCGGCACGCGGGCCGACGGCGTCGGCGCGGCCGAGATCACCAGCGCCGCGGCGCCGTCGGAGACCAGCGAGCAATCGGAACGCTTGAGCGGGCCCGCGACCACCGGATTGCGTTCCGACACCTGGCGGCAGAAATCGAAGCCCAGGTCGCGCCGCATGTGGGCGAAGGGGTTGTGCATGCCGTTGGCGTGGTTCTTGGCCGCGATGGCCGCGAGCGCATCGCCCTGGTCGCCGAAGCGCTCGAAGTAGCTGCCTGCGATGCGGCCGAACACGCCAGCGAAGCCCGCGGGCGTCTCGCCTTCCTCCTTCACGTAGGAGCAGCGCAGCAGCGTCTGCGCGACCACCGGGGTGGGCACCGCATTCATAATCTCGAAGCCCACCACCAGCGCATGGCGCACGCGGCCGCTCTGTACCGCGTCGAGCGCGGCCCAGATCGCGGCCGAGCCGGTGGCACAGGCGTTCTCCATGCGCACGGCCGGCACATGGCGCAACGCCGGCACCGCGAGCGCGACCAGCGAGGCGCTGAAGTCCTGCGGCATGAAGCCGCCGTTGAAGTGGCCGACGAAGACACCGTCGATGTCGGTGGCCTCGAGCCCGGCCGTGTGCAGCGCGGGGTCCACCGCATCGCGGATCAACTGTTCGCTGTCGATCGCGTCGAGCTTGCCGAAGACCGTGTGGCCCCAGCCGGTGATGAAGGCGTTGTCGTTGTTCATGGCGTGCGGCTCCTTCAGGCGTGCGCTGCTTCGGCGGCGCGTTCGGACGGCAGTCCGCGGCGCAGGGTCGGCAGGCCGACGCCCGCGGCGTCGAAGCCGCCATCGACCGCGATCACCTGGCCATTGATGAAGCTGGCGGCATCGCTGCAGAGGAAGCCCACCGTGTTCGCCATCTCCTCCACGCTGCCGTAGCGCCCGAGCGGGATCGCGTCGTAGTAGTCGGAGCGGATCGCCACGCTGTGGACCAGCTTGGCCATCTCGGTCTCGACCGGGCCCGGTGCGATCACGTTCACGCGCACGCCGGCATTGCCGAGCTCCACCGCGTACTGCTTGGTCAGGTGGATCAGCGCCGCCTTGCTGGTGCCGTAGGCCACGCGCAGCGTGCTCGCGCGCAGGCCGGAGATCGAGGCCACGTTCACCACCGCGCCGCCACCGGCCTGCACCATCAGCGCGCCGAAGGCCTGGGTGCAGAGGAAGGCGCCGTCGAGGTTGGTGCCCAGCACCGTGCGCCAGTCGGCGAAGCTGGTTTCCGCCACGCGCTTGAACACCGCCACGCCCGCGTTGTTGACCAGCGCATCGACGCGGCCGAAGCGCGCGACCACGGCATGCGCGGCCGCATCGACCTGCGCGGGATCCGACACGTCGCAGTTCACGGTCAGCACGCGGTCGGGCTGGGCGAGCGTGCGGCCGGTCGCCTCGAGCGTGGCGCGGTCGTTGTCGAGCAGCGCGACCTGGTGGCCGTGCGCGAGGAACCATTGGCCGATCGCGAGGCCGATGCCGCGCGCGCCGCCGGTGACGACGGCGACGCGCCGGGAGGAGGAGGTGTCTGTCATGGGAGTCCTGCAGTTGTCGAAATCAGTGGTTGTCGTCGGCGGGCAGCCACTCCTCGAGCGTGACCTCGAAGGTGACGCACACGGTGTTGGCGCCGGCCACGAAGGGCCCGCCGTAGACCCGGCCCTCGGTGTCGGCGACCACGCCCGTGAGGGCCGAGCGCAGGCTGCCGTCGGGCTGCCGGCGCACTTCGCCGGCCAGGCTCACGACCTCGATGGCCGGGCCGCGGATCACCTGGCAGGCGCCGTCGGGGCGCTCGAGGCAGGCGTCGATCAGGCTGCCGAGCGCGCCGCGCACGAAGGCATGGCGAAAGCCCTGGGCCACGCAGAGCTTCTCGACGCCCTGCATCAGGTCTTCGTTGGGGCCGATGCGTGCGTAGGCCACGCGGCCCATGCGGCCGCGTTCGATCCGGTGGACTTCAGACATGGCCGGCCCTGGCCTCGGGGCGCATCAGCGGCATGCGCGTCTCTTCGTCGTAGGCCACGCGCAGCTCGAAGCTGTCGAGCGCGGTCACGAGCACCGTGACCGGCACGCGGCCGACCACGCTGCGGTCGCAGAGGATGTGGCCGCCGCGCACCGCGCCGTCCGCCTCGCAGAAGGCGCCATGGCAGTGGACCAGCGGCGCGTTCGACGCCGAGCGGCCCAGCGTAGCGTTGCCGAAGATCAGCCGCGCGCCGCGCAGCGGCACCGGCGCGCCGTAGGTGGCGAGCACGCGGCCCGAGGGGTCGGGCAGGGCCATGCAGAAGCTCAGGCTCTCGAGGTCGCCGCCGAGCAGCGTCATCGAGGCGCTGTGCACCGCCTCGCGCGCCAGGGCCTCGACCAGGCCCTCGTGCAGGGTGCGGCCCGCGGGCAGCGAAAGCCGGAAGTGCCGACCATGGTCGGCACGCATGTGGTTGATCCTCACGGGGCCGCTGGGCCCAGGGTGGACCACGGTCCTTGCTCGTGGCAGGGCCGTCGTCGACTGCTTGTTCACGTTGTCTCCTGACTGCGCGGCAGGGGGTAGGGCCGGCGCATGGCCGCGGAGTCTAGGAGCCTCGATCCATAGCAACAAATCTACAATTCAGATCGATCAATACAGGATTCAGATCAATGGAACTCCGCCACCTGCGCTGCCTGGTCGCCGTTGCCGAGGAACTCCACTTCGGCCGCGCCGCCGAACGCCTCAATCTTTCGCAACCGCCCGTGAGCCTGGCGATCAAGGAGCTGGAGGAGGAGCTCGGCGTCGCGCTGTTCGAGCGCAGCTCGCGCCGCATCGCCATCACGCGCGCGGGCGAGGAGGCCCTGCGCGATGCGCGCGCCGTGCTCGGCGGCATGGAGAGTCTGCGCCGCCATGCGAAGGATGCGGCGGCCGGCCTCAAGGGTTCGATCGCGGTCGGCTTCATCAGTCTGCCGGCCTACACCTTCCTGCCGCAGGTGCTGCGCGACTTCAACGAGAACCATCCCAACGCGAGCATCGCGCTGCGCGAGGGCATCACCGAGCAGATCCTGGCCGACGTGCAGTCGGGCCGGCTCGACATCGGCCTGATCCTGCAGCCGGCCGAGATGCCGCCGACGCTGGACTCGCGGCTGGTGCAGAAGGACACGCTGATCCTCGCGCTGCCCGAGACGCATGCGCTCGCGCGGCCCGGCAGCGTGGCGCTCGAGCGCTTCGCGAGCGAACGCTTCCTGGGCTTCGAGCGCCACATCGGGCCGCAGATGTTCGATGCCATCGTCGCCACCTGCATGCGGCGCGGCTTCAGCCCGCGCATGTTTCCGGCGCGCCAGATGAACACCATCGTGAGCCTGGTCTCGGGCGGCGTGGGCGTCGCGCTGGTGCCGGCCTGCGTGAAGGCGCTGCATCGCGAGGGCGTGGTGTTTCGTCCGCTCAAGGGCGAGAAGACGCATGTCGACACGCTGGTGGTCTGGCGCAAGTCGGACGAGTCGCCGCTGCTCAAGGCCTTTCTCGCGCTGCTGCCGAGGCTGCGCGACTGACGCGCCGACTTTCTCAAAAGAATACGGACAGACGGTCCTATCCCTCGAGCGCCGAGGCAATTATTCTTTTCCGCCAGCAGACATCACCCAGGCGGTGAGCCTGCCCCGGGTGCGGAACAGGGAGGGAACGCACCCGCGCGTCCATGCGCCATTCATGACTCCAAGACGGTTCCTTTCGGGGGACCGTGTGGACGCGAATTTCCGATGCCCCTTCAAGACGGTGCCGGCCCGGTTCGCCGTAGCGCGAGCCTGTCCGGTGAATTTCATGAATGCAGCACAGGACAACCCACATGAGAGCTGGTCTTCACGCCGCGCCGCGGCCCAAGCGTCTTCGTCTCGCGATCACCGGCCTGATCGTGCTCGCGCAACTCGCGCCCCTCGCGACCGCGCAAGGCACGGCGAACCCCGCCGGTGCACCGCCAGCGCAGCTCGAGCAGGGCCGCATCTGGTCGGTGCGCGTGTCCTATGCGACGCGCGAGGACATCCAGCGCCTGTCGCGCTGGATCGACCACATGCGCGTCGACAAGGCCGGCAAGACCATCGCGACGGAACTCGACTCGCGCGGCGTCGAACGCTTGCGCAGCCTGGGCTATGCGGTCGAGATCGATGCCGAGGGCTCCGAGAAGATCCGCGGCTTCCAGCATGAGCGGCAGCAACTCCTGAAGCAGAGCACGCCCGGAACGCCGCAGGCTTCGCAGAAGACATCGGCACTGGGCAAGCCTGGCGACCCGCTGTTCGACGGCAACGCCGCCTGCTACCGCACCGTCGAGCAGGCCAACCTCGATATCGATGCGCTGGCTGCTCGCTATCCGAAGCTGGTTCGCGTCGCCCCAGTGGGCCAGACCTGGGTGCAGACGCAACTGCTCTCGTTTCGCAACGTGCTGATCAAGTACCTGCCGCAGAGCGTGCTGAGCACGATCGACTTCGACCTGCTGCCCGACAGCGAGGCCAACCCGCTGCGCGCCGTCGTGATCGGCAACCAGGATCGCATCCAGGACCGGACCGTGCCGCGCATGGTCACCACCTCGTCGATCCATGCGCGCGAATACACGCCGGCCGAGATCTCCACGCGCTTCGCCGAATGGCTGGTGAAGAACCACGGCACCGATCCCACGGCCACCTGGTTGCTCGACCACAACGAGTTCCACTTCATCCTGCATGCGAATCCCGATGGCCGGAAGCTCGCGGAACAGGCCGTGGCGCAGAACATCGGGAATGGCTGGCGCAAGAACGTCAATCTGGTGGATGGCTATTGCAAGGCCCCCGACGACGAGATCATGGCCCAGTTCATCGGGCCCGTTGATTCGGGCATAGACCTGAATCGCAACTTTCCTTTCGGCTGGAACAGCACCGACGGCATGGGTTCCAGCGGCGACGCGTGCGATGCGACCTTCAGGGGGAAGACCGCCGCGTCGGAACCGGAAACGGCCGCCATCGTCAAGTACGTCGCGGGCACCCGCCAGCAGGACGGCAATTTCTCGGGTGGCCTCTTGCGCGACAGGCGCACGGCCGCGGCCAACGACTTCTCGACCGGCGCGCCCGATGACTACGAAGGCTTGTACCTCGACATCCACAGCTTCTCGCAACTGGTGTTGTGGCCCTGGGGGATCCGGCGCGATACCCTGGGCGGCGACTCGAAGACCGCGAACGACGACGGCATGGCGGCCTTTGGCCAGCGCCTCGCCTGGTACAACGGCTACGCCGCGACGCAGATCATCGACTACGACACCGACGGCACGACCACCGATACCTTCTACGGCGAGCTCGGCGCGCCCTCGTTCACGATCGAGCTGGGCACGTCGTTCTACGAACCTTGCGACGAGTTCGAGAAAGACACCTTCCCGAAGAACGTGGCGTCGCTGCGCTATGCGGCGCGCACGCTGAAGGCGCCGTACCAACTGCCACTGGGGCCCGACGCCGCGGACTTGAAGCTCTCCGCTGCCACCGTCAGGCAGGGCGAGTCCGTCACGCTCACGGCCACGATCGACGACGACCGCTATCGCTACGCCGAGGGCGACAGCGAGCGGCCGGTGACCCAACACGACCCCCAGCCCATCCAGGCCGCCAACGCCTACATCAACACCTTGCCGTGGGACAGCGCCGCCAAGGCGATCCCGCTGAGCGCCACCGCCGACATCGCCTTCGGCGCGGGGCCCAAGGTGACGGTCTCGGGCGTCATCGACACCTCGGCCTTCATGCCGGGCAAGCACCTGCTCTACGTGCAGGGCGTCAACCAGAAGGGAAGGGCCGGTCCACCCGATGCGGTCTTCCTCGAGGTGCTGGCGAAGGATGCACCGCAGCCCTGCCCGCCGACGCCGTCGGCGAGCTGACCGACCTTGCCTCGTCTTCGACATCGGGAGTCACATCATGCAGATCCAACTCGTGGTCTTCGCGCGGCGCCTGTGCGCGCTGTTCTTCTGCCTTGCGGTTGCCGCCTGCGGCGGCGGCGATGGAGGCGGTGCCAGCTTCATGCCCGTGGGCGTCGGCCCCGGCACCGGGACGATCGCGCCGGTCATTCCGCCGGTCACCGAAAGCAACTGCAAGCCCTAGGTTCGTCGCCGTGCATCACGGCGCCATTCACCTGCATCCCACGATCGACAAGGAGTGACCATGAAAAGTGATGTTCGTCCGCGCCGCCCCAAGGCGGCCACCCGCGTCTGGTGCGTCCCGCTGCTGTGCCTCGTGCTGTCGGCTTGTGGCGGAGGCGATGGCGCGAGCATCTCTCCCCTTGCCATGGCGCCGCCAGCGACGGCCGGGGATGGTGTTGGCGCGCCGGTTCCACCGACAGTTCCCGCCGTCGTGCCGCCCTCGCTCGAAGGCATCGAGTACCTCGACATCGCGGGCCTGAGCGAGAAGATGGCGCAGGGCGCCACCTCGCGCGACATGGCGACCTACCTGCTGGCCCGCATCGATGCGCTCGACAAGAAGGGACCGGCCGTCAATGCCGTCATCGAGCTCAACCCCGATGCCATGGCCATCGCCGACCAGCTGGATGCGGAGCGTGCCGCGGGCAAGTCGCGCGGGCCGCTGCACGGCATTCCGGTCTTCCTGAAGGACAACATCGACACCGGCGACAGGATGCAGACCGCGGCGGGTTCGTTGGCGCTGGTGGGGCAGCCCGCGCTGCAGGACGCCTTCATCGCGAAGAAGTTGCGCGAAGCGGGCGCACTGATTCTCGGGAAGACGAATCTCAGCGAGTTGTCGGGCTTTCGTTCCCTCTTCCTCCCCAGCGGATGGAGCGGGCGAGGTGGCCAGACATTGAATGCACATGTGCTGGACGGAGAACCTTGCGGATCGAGCGCGGGATCGGCCGTGGCGGTGGCTGCGGGCTTCGTGCCCATCGCGATCGGCACCGAGACCGATGGATCGATCCTGTGTCCCGCGGCGATGAACGGCATCGTCGGTATTCGCCCTACGCTGGGCTTGGTGAGCAGAACAGGCGTCGTCCCGATCGCGAGCATTCAAGACACCCCGGGCCCGATGGCACGCACGGTGCGCGATGCGGCCCTCCTGCTTTCCGCGATGGCGGCCGCCGATCCGAAGGACACGGCCACGGCCGACGCACAGGCGCACGCGGTGGATTTCACGAAGTTCCTGAGCCCCGACGACCTGAAGGGCAAGCGCATCGGCTATGCGCCCGGCCCGTACGCCACAGCCGACATCTACCCCGACTTCATGGGCGCACTGGACACCCTGCGCCGCCTCGGCGCCACGGTGGTAACCGTGGAGAGCCCCAACGAATCCGAGGTCGATGAATGGACGCTGCTGACGTATTACTTCGGCAGGGAACTGAATGCATACCTTGCAACCAGAACCGGGCTTCCCGTCAAGAACATCGAGGAACTGCAGGCGTTCAACAAGACCACACCCTTGCGTCCCGATGGAACACCCTACTCGCAATGGTGGATCGACCAGGCCGTCGCTCTGCTCGGACCTCCCACCGTTCCCTACGAGCAACTGGCCCGCGAACAGAAGGCCCGGGTGGCCGGCGAGTTCGATCGCGTGCTGACATCGAATGGCCTCGATGCCCTCGTGAGCCCGGGACGCAGCGGTGCCATGGCCGGCTACCCCGGCATCACGGTTCCGATGGGAATCGACAGCGGCGGCATGCCCGTCGCGATCTTTTTCGTCGGCACGCGCTGGAGCGAACCCACGCTGCTGTCGATCGCCTACGGCTTCGAGCAGGCCACGAAGGCAAGGCGCAATCCGCAGTTTCGCAAGAATGCCCCTGTGCCATGAGCCTCAACCCGACGGCAGCAGCAGATCCAGCACGGCCACCGCCACGCCGCCCAACGCGCACAGCCCGCTGCTGACCCGCAGCGCCCTGACATCGCGTGCTTCGCAGCCTTGCCGCCGGGCGGCCCAGGCGGCATAGCCGATTCCCGCCGCGAGCACCAGCCCCATCCAGCCGCCCGCGCCGATCACCGGGCACCTCGCCGATGCGCGGGCGCGAACGACGGCTGCATGCGGTAGTCGAGCCGAACGAGGCCCGGCGTGACCGCTATGCGGCGAAACAGGAAGGGATTCGGTATCGGCTGCGCGCGCAGCGCTCGATGAATGGTCCGCAGGACCCGAAGGAGTTCGGCCATGGCAACACCTCGACAAGGTTGCAGGGCCGTCCCTCAATGTGCGTCAGCGCCGAAGTCGTCCTCGGCGCGTCTCGATGCCGTGCGCATGGAGCGCGCCGAGGATAGCAGCCGCATCCGCGATGTCGCGCGAATCGGCCTTCATGTCGAACGGTTATGCGGTTCAACGCGCCTCGGCCGCCCAGGCGACGGCATCGGCGCCGGCCGGGATGCGCATCGGCGCCGCCGGATCGGTGGCCGCGCGCCACACCGCTTCGGCGACGTCGAGCGCATGGGTGGTCGGGGCGGACGTGTCCTGGAACTGGGCGAAGACTTTCTGCGCGAGCTCCGCATAGTCCTCGTGATCGAAGCCCGCCATGTTCGGCCGCGCGTTGTCGCCGAAGCGCGTTTCGGGCGAGCGGCCCGGCAGCACCAGTCGCAGCCGCACGCCCAGCGGCTCGAGCTCGATCGCCATCGACTCGGTGAAGGCATTGACCGCCATCTTGCTCGCGCGGTAGGCCGCGATCAGCGGCAGCGCCTTCAGCGTCACGCTCGAGGTGACGTTGACCACCACGCCCGCGCGGCGCTGCCGGAACTGCGGCAGCACCGCCTGCATCAGCGCGAGGGTGCCGAAGGTGTTGGTCTCGAAGAGCTGGCGCACGGTGGCCAGCGGCGTGAGCTCGGCCGGCGAGGCCGCGCCGAAGCCCGCGTTGTTGACGAGCACGTCGATGGGGCCGGCCGCTTCCACGGCATGCGCGATGCTCCGTGGATCGGTGACGTCGAGCGCGAGCACGCGCAGGCGCGGCGATGCGGGCAGCAGCTCGGTGCGCGGGGTGCGCATGGTGGCGACGACCTGCCAGTCGCGGTCCAGGAAATAGCGCGCGGTTTCGAGGCCGAAGCCCGAGGAGCAGCCGGTGATGAGAACGGTCCGGGTCATGGAGATCCTTGATGAGAAAGGGAGTGATCGATGCCTGACGATAGGCCGCGAGGGCCGGACTTGCTACGATCCCGAGTCCGAGTCTCATCAGGAATCGTCCGAACATGGTGGATCCCCTGGCCGAAGTGGTCATGCTGCTGCGGCCGAGCGCGCGCTTCTCCAAGCGCGTGTTCGGCGCCAGCCCCTGGCGCATCGAGCGCTCCGATGCGGGCGAACCCTTCTACTGCGTGATCCTCGAGGGCGGCTGCCGCCTCGCGGTCGACGGCGGCGAGGCGCTCGAGCTGCAATCGGGCGACTTCGTGCTGGTGCCTGCCGCCCGGCACATCGCGCTCTCCAGCCTCGAACCGCCACCGCCGGGCGTGCAAACCGCGCCGCCGGTGCCGCTGGGCAATGGCGAATTCAGGGTCGGCGATGCACGGGGTGCGATCGATCTGCGCATGCTCGCGGGCCACTGCAGCTTCGATTCGCCCGATGCCTCGCTGCTGGTGTCGCTGCTGCCGCAATTCGTGCATGTGCGCGGCGACGAGCGGCTCGCGATGCTGGTGCAGTTCGTGCGCGAGGAGTCGCGCGCGCAGCGGCCGGCGCGCGAGGTGGTGCTGGCGCGGCTGCTGGAGCTGCTGCTGATCGAGGCGCTGCGCGCCACCGGCGGAACCAACGCCTCGTCGGGGCTGGCGCGCGGCCTCGCCGAGCCGCGCCTCGCGGCCGCGATCCGCGCGATGCACGAACGCCCGGCGCAGGACTGGACGGTGGCCGAGCTCGCGCACGAGGCCGCGCTCTCGCGCTCGACCTTCTTCGAGCGCTTCGGCCGCACGGTCGGCGTGGCGCCGATGGAATACCTGCTGGCCTGGCGTATGGCGCTCGCGAAGGACCTGCTGCGGCGCAACGCGGGCAGCGTGGCCGAGATCGCACAGCGCGTGGGCTACAACGCCGCGAACACTTTCAGCAGCGCCTTCGCGCGGCACGTCGGGCTGCCGCCGACGCGGTATGCGCGCGAGCACGCGGGCCTCGCGCAGGTGCCGGACGGTGCCTGAGCGCGGCGTTCACGCCGTCTCGGCCGGCACGTAGACCACGCCCTCCATCAAGCGTCGCGCCGTGCGCTGAAGACCCAGCGCCGTGAACCGCGGCAGCTCCGCGCCAGGCTGCGCGACGACCTTGACCGCCATCACGCCCAGCGGATGACCGATGCGCAGCACCTCGCCGCGCAGCCGGTCGCCCGCGGTCGCATGGACCAGCGTGCCCGGAATGCGCGAGGCCGCCGCGGTGCAGATCGACCCCGTGCCCGCCATGCTGTCGTGGCACTTGCCGAGGAACACGAGGCGCGCGCGCAGGTCGCTATCCTCGCGCCCGGCCGGCGCCACGATCACGGCCAGCGGCAGGCCCGGCAGATGCACGTCCCGCCAATGCGCGTAGAGCCCGATGCGCTCGCCGGCCCGGGCCTGGATCTCGCCGATGGTCTCGATCAGCGCGCGGTCGCCGCCGATCGCGGGCGGCAGCTCGTCGCCGTGGAGCCCGAGCGACTCGGCCGCGATGAAGACGCAGGGCGTGGCCGCATCGACGATCGAGACCTGCACCTCGCGCCCGTCCTCCAGCGCGATCGCATCGACCGGCTGGCCCGTCGGCAACAGGCGGCCCGTCTTGGCACCGAGCGTGTAGGTGTAGTCCATGAGGATCTCGGCCCCGGTGCCCGGCACGCCCGCGATGGCGCAGTCGCCCGTCACGCGCGCCTTGCCGTCGCGCACCTGCACGCGCGCGACCAGCACGGTGCCCGTGTTCGTGTTGTGGATGCGCACCACGGTCAGCGGCTCGACCGCCTCGACCAGCCCCTCGTCGACCGCGAACGGCCCCACGGCCGAGGAGATGTTGCCGCAGTTGGCGTCGTAGCCGATCAGGTCGCGCTCCACGTCGCATTGCGCGAAGGTGTAGTCGACATCGGCATCGGGCCGCGTCGACGGACCGATCAGCGCCACCTTGGACGTGACCAGTCGCGAGCCGCCCATGCCGTCGATCTGCAGCGGGTCGGGCGTGCCCATGGCGCGCTTGAGGAAGGCGTCGCGCGCCGGGCCCGGCGGCGGCACGTGGCGCAGGTGGAAGAACAACGCCTTGCTGGTGCCGCCGCGCATCAGCACGCAGGGCACGCCATGCTGTTCGCCGAAGGTGCTGGAGTCGTCATGCGCCATGGCTTACTCCGGCGTGACACCGGCGGCGCGCGCGGCCTCGCCCCACTTGCGGTTCTCGGCGACCAGGAAGGCCTTGAGCTGCTCGGGCGACCCGCCCTCGAGCTCGCTGCCCGAGGTCTCGGCCGAACGGATCACGTCGGGGCGGCGCTGGGCCTGGAGCAGGGCCTTGTTGAGCTTCTCGACCACGGCGGGCGGTGTGGCGGCCGGGGCCAGCACGGCGGTCCACGACGCGACCTCGAAGCCCGGATAGCCCTGCTCGGCGATGGTGGGAACCTGCGGCAGTTCCTTGTAGCGGCCCTTGCTCGACACGCCCAGCACCTTGAGCTTGCCCTGGCGCACCTGCGGCAGCACCAGCCCGCCCGCGTCCATCATCACGTCGATCTGGCTGCCGATCAGGTCGGTGAGCGCGGCCGACGAGCCCTTGTAGGGCACGTGCACGATGTCGGCGCCAGCCGCCTTCTTGAGCATCTCCATCGCGAGGTTGGCCGTGATGCCGCGCCCGCCCGAACCGTAGTTGAGCTTGCCCGGATGGGCCTTGGCATAGGCCACGAGGTCGGCCAGCGTGTGGAAGGGCGAGGCCGCCGGCACCACCACGTAGAGCCGGCCCACGCCGTTGAGCATGACGGGCGCGAAGTCCTTGACCGGGTCGTAGCCGGGCTTGGCGTAGATCGAGGGATTGATGGCCAGCTGGCCCGAGGTGCCCAGCAGCAGCGTGTAGCCGTCGGGCGCCGCGTTGCGCACGTCCTGCGCGCCGAGGATGCCGTTGGCGCCGGCCTTGTTGTCGACGAACACCGGCTTGCCGAGGATCTCGGTGAGCGCGATCGACAGGGCGCGCGCGCCGGTGTCCACGGTCTGCCCGGGTGGATAGCCGACGACGATGCGGATCGGGCGCGAGGGATAGCTGTCGCCTTGCGCCCATGCGAACGAGGGCACGAGCGACGCGGTGGTGGCCGCGGCCGCGCACTGCCCGAGGAAGCGGCGGCGGGAGGGGTTCGAATGCATGAAGTCTCCTTGGAATGTGTTCGGGGAACGGGGACGGCTCAGGCCGGGTCCAGCACCGATCGCGGCACCCAGGCCGTGCCGTCCATCAGGCGGCGTGCCGTGCGCGCGAAGCCCAGCGCCTCGAAGGCCAGTGGCCGCGAGGCCTCGCAGCGCCCCTGCACGTCGACGCGCATCGCGCCGAGTGGATGGCCGATGTGCAGGCTGTCGGGCACGACGCGTTCGCCGATGCCGCGCGCCGCCGCGTGCACCACCGAGCCCTCGACGCTCGCGCAGGCGGCGGTGCAGATCGCACCCGTGCCCGCCATGCTCTCGTGGCAGCGGCCGTAGAACACCAGCCGCGCGCACAGGTCGACCTGTGCGGCCGCCACGGCGCGGCACTGCGCATCGGCATAGGCGGTGGGCGGCGCGACGATCACGACCAGCGGCAGCGCGGGCGACACGCTGTCGGCCTCGCGCCAGTCCGCGCACAGGCCGAGCAGGGCGGCCGCGCGCGCACGCAGGGCCTTCAAGATCGAGCGCAGCGCGGCATCCGCGTCGATCGCGTCCGGCAGCTCGGTGCCCGACAGACCCAGGGAATCGGCCGCGACGAAGACGCAGGGATTGCCGACGTCGCAAAGGCTGACCTCGAAGCGCCGCCCGTCGTCCAGCGCGATCTCGTCGCGCGCGTGGCCCGTGGGCATGCCGCGGCCGGTCTTGGCGCCGATGGTGGCGCGGTAGTCCATGAAGATCCGTGCGCCGGTGCCGGGCACGCCGGGAATCGCGAAGTCGCCGCGCACGCGCGCATGGCCGTCGGCCACGGGCACGTGCGCCACCAGCAGCTTGCCGGTGTTCGTGTTGTGGATGCGCACGCGCGCCACGGGGCCTTCGGCCGGTACCAGTCCGGCATCGATCGCGAACGGCCCCACGCCCGCCGAGATGTTGCCGCAGTTGCTCGTGAAGACCACGCGGCCTTCGCCCGGCGGCACGATGCCGTAGGTGTAGTCCACATCGGCCTCGGGATGCGTGGGCGGCCCGACGATCGCGAGCTTGGCCGTGACCAGCCGCGAGCCGCCGAGGCCGTCGATCTGCAGCAGGTCGTGCGCGCCGAGCAGCGCCATCAGCAGGCGGTCGCGCCGCGCGCCCACAGGCGGCAGGTCGGCGGCGTTGAAGTAGAGGCCCTTGCTGGTGCCGCCGCGCAGCACGGTGCAGGGCACGCCGACCTGTTCGCCCATGACTTGCATCGCCTCAGTCCTCCAGCGGGAAGCGCTTGACCAGCGCAGCGAGGCGCGCATCGTCCTCGCGGATCATGGTCTCGAAGGCGGCCGGACTCGTGAAGGCCGGTTCCGCCCCCGCGACCGCCAGGGCCTCGCGCACATGGGCGTCCTTGCCGGCTTCGCGCGTGGCATCGGCGATGGCGCGCGCGATCGCGGCCGGCGTTCCCTTGGGCGCGAACACGCCGTACCAGGTCACCGAATAGGAGTCGGGCCAGCCGGCCTCGAGGCTGGTCGGCACCTCGGGCAGCGCCTGCGCACGCCGTTCGCCGTTGGTCACGAGGATGCGCACGCGCCCGGCCTTGTGCAGCGGCATCGCGGCCGTGATGCCGGTGAAGGCCATCGTGAGGTTGCCCGAGACCAGGTCGCCCACGATCGGCGAGGTGCCCTTGTAGTTGACGACAGCGAGGTCGCGCAGTTGGTAGTCGGCCGCGAACTTCTGCGCCCGCACCTTGGAGCTGTTCTCGCCGCTGCCCGCGTTGCACGGCTTGGTGCGGCAATGGGCGATGAGCTCGGGCAAGGTCTTGAAGGGCAGGGTGGCCGTCATCACCAGCGCGGTCGGCGAGGTCGCCACCGCGGTCACGGGCGTGAGCCGGGTCACGGGGTCGATCGCCTTGAGGCTGCGCTGGTACTTCATCAGCAGCAGCGAGGGCACCTGGAACAGCAGCGTGTAGCCGTCGGGCGCGGCCTCGATCACGCGCCGGGTGCCGATCAGGCCGTCGGCGCCGCCGAGGTTCTCGACCAGCACCGGCTGCTTCCACAGCACCGACAGCCGGCTCGCGACGGCGCGCGCGGTGGCGTCGGTGCCGCCGCCGGGGTTGTAGGGCACGACCAGCGTGACCGGGCGTTGCGGCGTCCAGGCGGTCTGGGCCTGGGCCGTGGCGGCATGCAGGCCGCATGCCGCGCAGAGCGCGGGCAGGCAGCGGCGCGCCAGCGAGCGAAGGGATATGTCGAACATGGAAGGCGGTCTCCGGTGGTCAGGATTGCGGCGCGGCGGCCGCCGGCCAGGCCCAGGGGCGGGCCACGCGGTCGCGCGCCTGCCAGGCATCGACGGCACCGCGCAGCTTGAGCGTGCGGCCGATGTCGTCGAGCCCTTCGAGCAGCGCCTCGCGGCGCAGCGGATCGACCTCGAAGGGCAGCTCGCCGCCATCGGGCAGCGCGATACGCTGCGTGCGCAGGTCGACCTGCCACGGCCCATCGGCGGTGCAGGCCGCATGGGCACGCGCGAGTTCGGCCGGTGCGAGGCGGATCGGCAGCACGCCGTTCTGAAAGCAGTTGGCGTGGAAGATGTCGCCGAAGCTCTCGGCGATCACGCAGCGGATGCCGCGCGCCAGCAGCGCCCACACGGCGCCCTCGCGCGACGACCCGCAGCCGAAGTTGCGGCCGGCCACCAGGATCGGTGCCTCGCGCCAGCGCGGCTGGTTGAGCACGAAGTCCGGGTCTTCGCTGCCGTCGGCGCGAAAGCGCAGCGCCTCGAAGGCCCACGGGCCGAGCTCGCCGCGCGCGAGGCTGGTGAGGCGCTCGATGCGCACGATCAGGTCGGTGTCGACGTTGTCGATGGCAAGCGGCGCCGCGGCGCCGCGCAGGAGGGTGAAGGGCTGCATGCTCAGAGGCTCCGT
>NZ_JBZAYE010000649.1:0-3970 GCF_058244205.1 Variovorax sp. 20P10.2.4 | reverse complement strand
GTGGCGATCGCCATGGCATTCCCGCTGAGCGCCTCGCTCGGCGCGCCCGCCTGGGCGCAAACCGCGCCGGCGGCTGATACGGCCGGCGCCGAACGAGCGCTCGGCGCCATCACCGTCACCGGCGGCCGGCCGACCTCGCTGCCGGCGCAGATCCCGACCACCATCGAAGGCACGACGCATGCGCAGATCGTCGAGACGGTGAACGCCACCGACAGCGAGGACGCGCTCAAGTACCTGCCGAGCCTGGTCGTGCGCAAGCGCTACATCGGCGACTTCAACCACGCGGTGCTGGCCACGCGCGCCTCGGGCACCGGCAACAGCGCGCGCTCGATGGTCTATGCCGACGGCATCATGCTGTCGAACCCGCTGGGCAACGGTGCCACCTACGCGCCGCGCTGGGGCATGGTCTCGCCCGAGGAGATCGAGCGCGTCGACGTGCTGTACGGGCCTTTCTCGGCCGCCTACCCCGGCAACTCGGTGGGCGCGGTGGTCGACTACGTGACGCGCATGCCGGAGAAGTTCGAGGCCCACGTCAAGCTCAGCGGCTTCGTCTCGAACTTCGATCTCTACAACAGCCATTCCTCGCCGGCCGGCCAGCAGCTCGACCTGTCGCTGGGCAGCCGCAGCGGCGACTGGTCGTGGTGGCTCAGCGCCTCGCGCACGCAGAGCAAGGGCCAGGCGCTGGTGTTCGGCAACCGGCTGCTGAGCGCGGGCACGCTCGGCAATGCCGGCACCCCGGTCACCGGCGCGGTGCTGGGGCTCAACCCGTCGAACCAGCCCTGGTGGCTGGTCGGCGGCGCGACGATCTACGACACCACGCAGGAACAGGCCAAGCTCAAGCTGGCCTACGACTTCTCGCCCACGGTGCGCGCCACCTACACGCTGGGCGCCTGGAACAACACCACGCACGGCAGCGTCGACACCTGGCTGCGCGATCCGCTGGGCCTGCCGGTCTACGGCGGGCGGGTCAACATCGCCGGGCGCAGCTACAACCTCGACGCGCCCAGCGGCGCGCTGGTGCCGACCGAGACCCGGCTCACCCACTACATGCACGGCCTCTCGGTCAAGAGCCACAGCGGCGGCGTGTTCGACTGGGAGGTGGCGGCCAGCCTGTTCGACTACGCGAGCGACACCTCGCGCACGCCGACCACGCCGCTGCCCGGCGCCTTCCTCGGCGGGCCGGGCCGCACCACCGACATGGGCGGCAGCGGCTGGCGCACCTTCAAGGCCGCGGGCACCTGGCGGCCCACCGGTTCGGCCGAGGGCGTGGGCGCGCACGTGGTCGACTTCGGCTTCCAGCAGGACACGGCCAAGCTGCGCACCAGCGTCGGCAACACCCTCGACTGGATCGGCGGCCCGCCGGTCACGCCGTTCTCGGCCTTCAACGGCAACACCCGGCTGCAGTCGCTCTACCTGCAGGACACCTGGCGCTTCGCGCGCGACTGGAAGACCACCCTGGGCCTGCGCCACGAGCGCTGGGAGGCCTGGGGCGGCCAGCTCGGCAACGCGACCCGGCTGCTCGACTTCGCGCCGCGCAAGAACAGCTACGACTCGCCCAAGGCCGCGATCGCCTGGCAGGCCACATCCGACTGGCTGTTCAAGGCCTCGACCGGCCGCGCGGTACGCATGCCGACCGTGAGCGAGCTCTACCAAGGCTCGATCGACGGCAACCGCATCGTCAACACCGACCCCAACCTGCGGCCCGAGCGCTCGTGGACCACCGAGCTCAGCGCCGAACGCGGCCTCGATGGCTGGGGGCTCGACGGCGTGCTGCGCACCACGCTGTTCTTCGAGCGCACGAAGGACGCGCTCTACAGCCAGGCGCTGACCAACCTCGTGAGCACGGTGCAGAACGTCGATGCCATCCGCACCCGCGGGCTCGAGGTGGCGCTGAACGCCACCGACGTCGGCATCCGCGGCCTCGACCTCGGTGGCAGCCTCACCCTCGCGAACTCGAAGATCACGGCCAACCGCGGCTTTCCGGCCAGCGTCGGCCAGCAGCAGCCGCGCGTGCCCAAGGTGCGCGCCACCTTGCTGGCCACTTACCGGCCCGACGCCAACTGGAGCTACACCCTGGGCATGCGCTACAGCGGCAAGCAGTACGGCACGCTCGACAACAGCGACCCGAACGGCTTCGCCTACATGGGCTTCTCGAAGTTCTTCGTGGCCGACCTGCGGGTGCGCTACCGCATCGACCGCCAATGGAGCGCATCCTTCGGCATCGACAACCTGAACAATAACAAGTACTGGGCCTTCCACCCCTATCCGCAGCGGACCTACGTGGGCGAACTCAAGTTCGACCTCTGACGCCTGCCCTGTCTTTCACCGTCTTTCCTCAAGGAGTACCTCTCATGAACCGTCACCTCACCCTGCGCACCGTCGCCGCCGCCGTCCTGCTGGCCGGCAGCGCCGCCGCCGTGCTGGCCCATGTCACGCTGCCGCCCGGCGGCGTCACCGTGGGCAGCGACTACGACGCCGCCTTCCGCGTCGGCCATGCCTGCGAAGGCGCCAAGGCCACCACCGGCCTGGCGGTGAAGCTGCCCGCGGGCTTCGTGCTGAGCGAGGCGCAGGCGCGCAAGGGCTGGAAGCTCGATGTGCAGAAGGGCGCTGGCGGCGAGGTGCGCTGGACCGCCGAGAACGCGCAGGCCGCGCTGCCCGGCACCGAGAAGGCCGAGTTCGTGGTGCGCGGCAAGGCGCCGGCCACGCCGGGCACGCTGTGGTTCAAGGTGCTGCAGACCTGCGACGTGGGCAGCGCCGACTGGGCCGAGGTGCCGGCCTCGGGCAATTCCACCGCGGGCCTCAAGCGCCCGGCCGCCAAGCTGGACGTGGTGGCGCAGGGCGTGGCCACGGTCGACGTGCGCGACGGCTGGGTGCGCCAGTCGGTGCCGGGCCAGAGCGGCACCGGTGCCTTCATGAAGCTGACTTCGCCCACGGGCACCAAGCTCGTGAGCATCTCCACGCCCGCGGCCGGCGTGGCCGAAGTGCACGAGATGAAGATGGAAGGCGACACCATGAAGATGCGCGAGCTGAGCGCCGGCCTCGACCTGCCGGCCGGCCAGACGGTGGAACTGAAGCCGGGCGGCTTCCACGTCATGCTGATGGACCTGAAGGGCGCGGTCGCCAAGGGCACGAACGTGCCGCTGACCCTGAAGTTCGAGGATGCGAAGGGCGTGAGGACCGCGCTCGACGTCACGCTGCCTGTGGGCGCGCCGGCCGGCGCCGACGCGGGCGGGGCCGCGCATCAGCACAAGCACTGACGCGGTTGAAGCGGTCGAAGTGGCGTCGGACTAGAGCAACTGGTCCGGCGCCAGCGGCCCGAAGAGCTTGAGCAGCAGGCGCAGGCTCAGGCTGGCATCGGGCTCGGTCCGGCTGTCGGGCAGGCCGCTGCCCTCGGGCGCGTGCCAGACCAGCGAACCGTCGACGAGCTCGACATGCCACGCGCGCTCGCGCAGCCCGCGCTCGATCTGCTCGGCCGCCAGGCGCGACAGCTCGGTGCTGCGGATCAAGAGCGCGATCTCGGTGTTCTGCAGCTGCGAGCGCAGGTCGAGGTTCATCGAGCCGACCACCAGCAGCCGGCCGTCCATCACCAGCACCTTCGAATGCAGCATCGCGCGCGACTCGCCGGTCACGCTGCTGCCGCCGGTCGAGCCGGTGGAGCCTCCGAAGGCGCTGCCCAGGCCGGCCTGCTCGCTGCGCAGCTCGTACAGGCCGATGCCCATCTTCAGCAGTTCCTCGCGATGGCGCGCGTAGCCCACGTGGGCCACCGGCGCGTCGTTCGAGGCCAGCGAATTGGTCAGCACCCGGATGCGCACGCCGCGCGCGCGGGCGGCGGCGAAGGCCTGCTTCATGTCGGCGCCGGGCACGAAGTAGGGCGAGATGATCAGCAGATCGGAGCGCGCCTGGCCGATGAGCTGCAGCAGCCCCTCGACCACCGTCTCGCTGCCGGCCGCGAGGTCGGAGTCGGCCGTGA
>NZ_JBZAYE010000648.1:0-3979 GCF_058244205.1 Variovorax sp. 20P10.2.4 | reverse complement strand
CGGCCGCCATCGCGATCGTGAGCACCGCGGCCGCCGTGCGCTCGGCCGCGCCGCGGTTCGAGGACGAGAAGGCCTGCGCGGCCTGCGACATCGCCTCGCGGCGCTCGCGGTTCTCTACCAGCTTGAGCGCGCTGGTCACGGCCTGCTCCATGGTCTCGACGCGCAGCGAGGCACCGGCCGCGAGCGACAGCTGCGCGGCTTCCGCGAAATTGAAGGTGGACGGCCCCATCACGACCGGGCAGCCGCAGGCCGCGGGCTCGATCAGGTTCTGGCCGCCCAGCGGTTCGAAGCTGCCGCCGAGCAACGCGACGTCGGCCAGGCCGTAGTACAGCGCCATCTCGCCGAGCGAATCGCCGAGCCAGATCTCGGCCTCGGCCGGCTGGCCCGCCGTGCTGCGGCGCGCCACGGCGAAGCCCTCGGCCTCGATCAGCGCGGCCACCTCGTCGAAGCGCTGCGGATGGCGCGGCACGATCATCCACTGCACGTCGTGCACCCGCTTCGAGATCGAGCGGACCGCGCCCTGCTCGGGCGGCACCGGCGCGGTGGCGCCGAAGCGCCGTAGCACCTCGAGCAGCAGGCGCTCCTCGCCGTCGCGCGAACTGGCCAGCACCACGATCGGCTTGGGCAGCGTGCCGCGCAGCTTGGCGGCTGCATGCAGCTGCCGCACGTCGGGCGTGGCGTCGAACTTGAGGTTGCCGTAGATGCCCGAGACCTTGGCGCCCAGCGACACCAGCCGGTGCGCGTCGGCCTCGGTCTGGGCCCAGACCGCGCTCAGCGCCGAATAGGCCGGCCGCGCCAGCCAGCCCAGCCGCTCGGCCGAGGCCAGCGATTTCTCGTTGAGCCGCGCATTGGCCAGCACCAGCGGGATGCGGCGCTCGGCGCAGGCCGCGGCCATCTCGGGCCAGACCTCGGTTTCCATCAGCACGCCGATGCGCGGCTGGAAGCGGTCGAGGAAGCGCGCCACGGCGCCCGGCGTGTCCCAGGGCTGCCAGACCTGCGTGTCGCCCTCGCGCAGCAGCTTGGCGCCCTCCTCGCGGCCGGTGGCGGTGCCGTGCGTGAGCAGGATCGGGATCTCGGGGAACTGGCGCCGCAGCTCCTCGATGAGGATGGCGGCGGCGCGCGTCTCGCCGAGCGAGACCGCGTGCACCCAGCACTGGGCGTGGCCGGTGGTGGCGGCGTCGTAGTGGCCGAAGCGCTCCTCGACCGCCACCGCGTAGCCGGGCTCGGCCGCCGCGCGGCGCCGCAGCTTGCGGCGCACCAGCGGCTGGGCCAGGGTGGTGAAGGCGCCGTACAGGCGCAGCAGCAGCGAACGCACGGTGTCCTAGTGCGCCGCTTCGGCCAGCGTGGCGTCGGGCTTCACCGTCTTGAGCAGCGCCAGCATGCGGGCCTCGATGCGCTCGAGCGCCGCCTGGGTCTGGCCCTCGAAGCGCAGCACCAGCACCGGCGTGGTGTTGGAGGCGCGGATCAGGCCGAAGCCGTCGGGCCAGTCGACGCGCAGGCCGTCGATGGTCGACACCTGCGCCGGGGCCTCGAAGCTCGCGCTCTTCAGCAGCTGTTCGACCACCGCGTGCGGCTCGCCCTCGGCGCACTTCACGTTGAGCTCGGGCGTGGAGAAGCTCGTGGGCAGCGCGTTGAGCACGTCGCTCGCGTTCGGGCTCCTGCTGAGGATCTCGAGCATGCGACAACCGGCATAGGTGCCGTCGTCGAAGCCGAACCAGCGCTCCTTGAAGAAGATGTGGCCGCTCATCTCGCCGCCCAGCGGCGAATCGAGTTCCTTCATCTTCGCCTTGATCAGCGAATGGCCGGTCTTGAAGATCAGCGGCTTGCCGCCCGCGGCCTCGATGGCCGGGCCCAGGCGCTGCGAGCACTTCACGTCGTAGACGATGGTGCCGCCCGGCACGCGCGACAGCACGTCCTGCGCGAACAGCTGCATCTGGCGGTCGGGGAAGATGTTCTGGCCGTCCTTGGTGACGATGCCCAGCCGATCGCCGTCGCCGTCGAAGGCCAGGCCCAGTTCGGCGTCGCCCTGCTGCAGCGCGGCGATCAGGTCCTTGAGGTTCTCGGGCTTGCTGGGGTCGGGATGGTGGTTCGGGAAGTCGCCGTCGACCTCGCTGAACAGCTCCGTCACCTCGCAGCCCAGGGCGCGGAAGATCGCCGGGGCCGAGGCGCCGGCGATGCCGTTGCCCGAGTCCACCACGATCTTCATCGGCCGCGCGAGCCGCACGTCGCCCACGATGCGCTGCACGTAGGCCTCGGTCACGTCCACCTCGCGCACGCTGCCGCCGGGCGCGAGCGTCGCGCTGCCTGCTTCCATGGTCTTGCGCAGTGCCTGGATCTCGTCGCCGTAGATCGCGCGGCCGGCCAGCACCATCTTGAAGCCGTTGTAGTCCTTGGGGTTGTGGCTGCCCGTGACCTGGATGCCGCTGGTGGCGAGCGTGTGGGCCGCGAAGTACAGCATGGGCGTGGTGACCGCGCCCACGTCGATCACCTCGACGCCGGTGGCCACCAGGCCGCGGATCAGCGCTTGCGAGAGCGCCGGGCCCGACAGGCGACCGTCGCGCCCCACGGCCACGGAGGTCTCGCCGGCCGCGCGGGCCGCGCTGCCGAAGGCCCGGCCCAAGGCTTCCGCCACCTCGGGATTCAGCGTGGAGGGCACCACGCCGCGAATGTCGTAGGCCTTGAAGATCGACGCGCTGAGCTGCATGAAAAAGGATTCCTCTGTGGATTCGTGGACCCGGGGATTGTAGGCATCGCCAGGGGTACCCACATGTCCGAAAACGGCCAGTCGAAACGACGCCAAACCTTAATATTCAAGCCATGACAAACGCCAACGCCTCCCCCGACGTGCTCGAGAGCGATGCCTGCTACCTGGCGCTGAAGACGCACGACGCGCGCTTCGACGGCTCGTTCTTCACCGCGGTGACCTCCACCGGCATCTACTGCCGCCCGGTCTGCCGCGTGAAGCTGCCGCGGCGCGAGAACTGCCGCTTCTTCCGCCACGCGGCGCAGGCCGAGGCCGAGGGCTTCCGCCCCTGCCTGCGTTGCCGGCCCGAACTGGCGCCGCGCCCCATGGGCACGGCCAACTGGTCGACCGAGGACGCCTCGCGCATCCTCGCGCAGCAGGCGGCGCGGCTGATCGACGAGCCCGACGCCTGGACCGACGAGGGCCCGGGCGCCGCGCAGATCGCGGCCCGGCTCGGCGTCAGCGACCGCCACCTGCGCCGCATCTTCGAGGCCCAGTTCGGCGTCTCGCCGCTGCAGTACCTGCAGACGCGCCGCCTGCTCGCGGCCAAGCAGCTGATCGCCGACACCCGCCTGCCGATGACGCAGGTGGCGCTGGCCAGCGGCTTCGCGAGCGTGCGCCGCTTCAACGCGGCCTTCGTCGAGCACTACGGCCTCAATCCCAGCGCCTTGCGGCGTGCCGGTGGCGCCGAGGGCGGCGACGGCCGCGCGATCGAGGTGCGACTGGGCTTTCGCCCGCCCTACGACCCGAACGCGATGCTCGGCTTCTTCGCGCGGCGCGCGCTGCGCGGGGTCGAGAGCATCACGGCCGAGGACGGCAAGGTGCCCACGGCCGGCAAGAACGCCAAGGCGCCGGCACCGGCCTTCACGCGGCTGGCGCGCACGCTGCGCGTGCAGCACGGCGCGCAGGTGCATGCGGGCTGGCTGCAGCTGCGCTTCGACATGGCGCGCGAACAGATGCTGCTGTCGGTCAGCGATTCGCTGGCGCCGGTGCTGCCGGTGGTCATCAGCCGCGCCCGCGCCATGCTCGACATCGACGCCGACCCGATGGCCATCAACGCCGCGCTGCACGAGGCCTTTCCGCATGGCGACGGGCTGCGCGTGCCGGGCACGGTCGACGGCTTCGAGCTCGCGGTGCGCGCGGTGCTGGGCCAGCAGATCACGGTGGCCGCGGCACGCACCCTGGGCTCGCGGCTGGTCGAGGCCTTCGGCGAACCGATCGCCACGCCCATCGACG
>NZ_JBZAYE010000647.1:0-3984 GCF_058244205.1 Variovorax sp. 20P10.2.4 | reverse complement strand
GAGGGCCGGCCCTCGGTGGCCGCGAGGCCGGTGAGCCAACGGGTTTCGGCCACGGGATCGGCGCGTTCCCACTCGGCCTCGATGTGCACCGTGCGCGCCGGCGCGAAGCCGCGCGTGTCGCGCGCGAGATCGGCCGGCAGGTAGTTGCGCTTCAGCGCCGAGTAATCGCCGTAGCGGAAGTTCGGCACCGTCTCGCCCTGCAGCCAGGGATAGGGATGCGCATCGAGGTGCCAGAAGTGCTGATGCGCGTCGACGAAGGGTTCGCTGAATTCGAAAGCCATCGCGCGATTCTCGGCCGTGCGCCCGGCCTCAGCTCGAGAGGTTGATCTTGCCCGCGAGCGCCTTGAAGAACTCGCTCTCCTTCGCCATCACCGCCTCGAGCGCGGCGTCGTCGGCATAGGTGTCGGTGCTGAAGTGCAGCTTGGCCAGCGCCTCGAGCCAGGCGGGCTCCTTCACGGCCTTCGCGACCGCGCCCTTTAGCACGGCGATCACGTCGTCGGGCGTGCCGCGCGGCGCCGACAGGCCGCGCCAGATGCCGATCGACAGGTCGATGTTGCGCTCCTTGAGCGTCGGGATCTTCTCGAAGCCGTCGGCCACGCGCCGGTCGGCCATCACGGCCAGCGCCTTGAGCTTGCCCGCGGCCACGTAGCTCGACACCTCGGCCGTGCTCACGGTCACCGCGTCGATGTGGCCGCCGAGCAGCGCCAGCACCGCGGGCGCGCCGCCGGCATAGGGGATGTGGTTGAACTTCGCGCCGGTCTTCTCGGCCAGCGCGGCGGCCGCCATGTGCCAGGTCGAGCCATGGCCCGCATTGCCCACGCGGATGTTCGCGTCGCCCTTGCGCGCGGCCTCTAGGAACTGCTCGAGCGTGGCGTAGGGCGCATCGGCGCGCACCACCACCGCGGCCGGGTCGGCATTGAGCCGCGCGATCGGGCGCAGGTCCTTGTACGAGAACTTGGCCAGGCCCAGGTGGTTGAGAAAGGTCAGCTCGGTCGATGACAGCACGATGCGGTAGCCGTCGGGCTTGGCGTTGACCACGTCGCCCAGCCCGAGCACGCCGCTGGCGCCGGGCTTGTTGATCACGACCACCGGTTGCGGCAGGTACTTGGCGACCGCCGCGCCGAAGGCCCTGCCCACCACGTCGGCGCCGCCGCCGGCCTGCCAGGGCACGACCAGCTCGATCGGCTTGTGCGGATAGGGGCCGGCCTGCGCCCGTGCGAAGCCGGGTGCGAGCAGCAGCGCACCCGAGAGCGCGGGGATGGCGCCGAGCCAGCGGCGGCGCGAGAGGTCGATGGTGCTTTCCTGCATGGTCTTGTCTCCGTCTCGTTGTGTTTCTTGCGTGTCTCAGTCCGCCGTCGCGTCGGCCGCGGCATGCGCCGCGCCGAACGCGCCGTTGCTTCGCAGCGCGGCGATGTCCTCGGCCGTCATGCCGATCTCGCCGAGCACCTGCTCGGTGTGCTGGCCCAGCAGCGGCGCCGGATGCCGCACCTGCTGCGGCGTGCCGCCGAGTTTGACCGGAAAGCCCAGGGCGCGTGTCTCGCCCTCCACCGGATGCTGGATCTTCAGCACCATGTTGCGCGCCACCGCCTGTTCGCTCGCGAGGGCCTCGGCGTAGTCGTAGATCGGCGCGGCCGGCACGCCCGCGGCCAGCAGCGCATCGACCCATTCGGTGGCGGTGCGGCGCGCGAACTCGCGCTCCAGCTCCTCGATCAGCACGACGCGGTTGCGGATGCGCAGCACGTTGTCGGTGAAGCGCGCGTCGCGCACCAGGTCCTCGCGCCCGATCACGCCGCACAGTGCGGTCCAGAGCTTGGGGTTGGCCGCGCCGATGACGAAGGGCCGGTCGGAGGCGCGCACCGCCTGGTAGGGCGCGCTCATGCGGTTGGCGCTGCCGATCGGCGTGGGCACCTGGCCCGTGCCCCAGTACTCGGCCGACTCCCACACCGACAGGCCCAGCGCGGTCTCGAACAGCGAGGCGTCGACGAACTGGCCCTCGCCCGTGAGGCCGCGGCCGATCACCGCGCTGAGGATGCCGTAGGCCGCGAACAGGCCCGCGCCCAGGTCGGCCAGCGGTATCGCCGACTTCACCGGCGGCTCGCCCGGATGGCCCATCACGCTCATCACGCCGGTCATGGCCTGCGCGATCAGGTCCAGGCCCGGGCGCTTGGCCCAGGGGCCGGTCTGGCCGAAGCCCGAGATGCTCGCGTACACCAGCCGCGGGTTGAGCTGGCGCAAGGTCTCGTAGTCGATCTTCAGCCGCGCGGCCACGCCGGGGCGGTTGTTCTCGACCAGCACGTCGGCGTCCTTCACGAGGGCGTAGAAGGCCTCGAGCCCGGCCGGGTTCTTGAGGTCGATCTCGATGCTGCGCTTGTTGCGGTTGAGCGCGAGGAAGCCGCCGCTGTCGGCGCCCTTGAGGCGAAAGCCCATCGAGCGGCGGGTCTGGTCGCCGATGCCGGGCGTCTCGACCTTGATGACGTCCGCGCCCATGTCGCCGAGCAGCATGCAGCAGAAGGGGCCGGCCATGATCTGGCTGACGTCGAGGACCTTGATGCGGGAAAGGGGAAGGGTCACGCGGGGGCTCCGGATCTGAAAGGAGGGTGGCGGGCTCAGCGGCCCGTGAAGACTGGCTTGCTCTTGGCCAGGAAGGCCTGGAAGCCGATGCGGAAGTCCTCGGTGTCGAAGCAGGCGTAGGCCTCGGCGTTCTCCTCGGCCGACAGCGGCGCGGGCTGCGCGAGCCGGCGCACGAACTTCTTGTGCCAGCGCGCCACCAGCGGCGCCCCGTTGGCGATGCGCCGCGCGGTCGCGTAGCCCTGTTCGAGCACCGCGGCGTCGTCGACCACGCGGTTCACCAGGCGCTTCTCGAAGGCCTCCTTGGCATCGAACACGCGACCCTCGAGCACGATCTCGAGCGCGGTCGCGCCGCCGACCAGGTCGACCAGCCCGCCGAGCTCGCCGTACGACATCACCAGGCCGAGCTTGTTGACCGGCACGCCGAAGCGGCTCGAGCTGCCGCAGATGCGCATGTCGCAGACGGTGGCGATCTCGAGCCCGCCGCCCACGCAGGCGCCCTCGATCACCGCCAGCGTGGGGTGCTTGCTGGTGGCGATCGCATGCATCGCGCGGTGCGTGACCTCGGCATAGGCGGCGGCCTGCGCCGCGTTGGCGCGGCTGCGCTGGAACTCCTCGATGTCGGCGCCGGCCGAGAAGGCCTTGCCGCCCGCGCCGCGCAGCACCACGCAGCGCAGCTCGTCGTCGGCCGAAAGCTCGGCGAAGGCATCGGCCAGGCCCTGCCACATGACCTGGTCCATGGCATTCATCTTGTCGGGCTTGTTGAGGGTCACGGTCGCGATGCGGTCGTCGCGCTCGACCAGGATGAGCGAGGTCATGTCGGCTTGTCTCTTTCGTAGGGGGCGGGTTGCGAACGGGCCGAAGTCTAGGGAGCGGTCCGCGCGCGGCCAAACGAAAAAAACTGGGGCGGTCTTCAAGAAAAACTCGCGCCTGGCAGGGGCTGTGGCTTGTGAATTTTTCTCGCCCGGACTTCAAGTAAATCCACGTTGCCGCCCCCGGCACCCGTTCCTAGACTCGCGGCCCACGACGACCGGTGCCGCTTCGAGCGAGACACCGGCACCCGGACCACCGCCGAGACAAGGAACCCGCGCATGGCGCTCATCAACTACATCACCCAGATCCAGATCGACTTCGGCGCCGTGCAGCTGCTGGCGCAGGAGTGCGACCGCCTCGGCATCCGCCGCCCGCTGGTCGTGACCGACGCCGGCGTGCGCGCCGCGGGCGTGCTCGAGCGCGTGACCGCGCAGCTCGGCGCGGGCCGCGAATTCGTCGTGTTCGACGGCACGCCCTCCAACCCCACCGAGCGCGCGATGCGCGCGGCCGTGGCGCTCTACGCCGAGCACCGCTGCGACGGCATCGTCGCGGTCGGCGGCGGCTCGCCGATCGACCTCGCCAAGGGCGTGGCCGTGTGCGCCA
>NZ_JBZAYE010000646.1:0-3997 GCF_058244205.1 Variovorax sp. 20P10.2.4 | reverse complement strand
CACGGTCTACGACGACTTCGCCCACCATCCGACCGCGATCCGCACCACGCTCGACGGCCTGCGCCAGAAGCTCGACGCCGCGGGCCACCGGGGCGAGCGCATCCTCGCGGCCTTCGAGCCGCGCAGCAACACGATGAAGCTCGGCGTGATGGCGGCGCAACTGCCCTGGAGCCTCGAGTCGGCCGACCTGTCGTTCTGTCACACGGCCGGGCTCGACTGGGATGCGGCCGCGGCGCTGGCCCCGATGGGCGAGCGCGCCCGGGTGGCTGGCGACATCGGCACGCTGGTGGGCCAACTGGTCGCCACGGCGCGGCCCGGCGACCACATCGTCTGCATGAGCAACGGCGGCTTCGGCGGCGTGCACGACAAGCTGCTGCAGGCCCTGCGCGACGGCATCGCCTGAAAGAGAGAACGCGCATGGCGGCCATGGCACCCGACGACACGTTGCTCGGCCTGCTGCGCCGCGTGTACGACAACGGCAACAGCTACTTCGACGCCGACGGCAACCACTGCCACCGCATTCCCGACACCTTCAGCGAGGCCGAGCGGCAGGCGCTGGCCGACGCGGGCCTCGCGCCCAACCGCTTCGTCGCGATCCCGCACGACGAGGCGGTGAACCGCCTGCGACAGGCCGCGGCCGGCGTCGACCTGCGCCGCGCGGCCGATGCCTTCGTCGCCTCGATGACATCGAGCGACCTGGCCTGGCTCACTGTTCTGCCCGCCACCGCCCTCGGCCTCGCGATGCCGGCGCATCCGATGGCGGCCATGGGCGGCGGCAGCTGCCGCGTCTGCTTCCACCGCGACGAGCGCGCGGACCCGACGCTGCGCGCCTACTTCCGCCACCTGCAGGGCGCGGGCTGGGGCACCGGCGGACCGGTCGAAGGCCTGCTCGCGCTGGAAGCCACCGGCCCGGCCGATGGCTGGCCGCGGCCTACACCGCGCGACATCTGGGTCTTCCATCGCCTGCTCGACCTGCTGCGCGCCCTGCCGGCCGACACGCGCTACGGCAAGGCACGTACGGCGCTCAAGGACGCGAAGCTGCTGCGCGTGAACAATCCCTACCGCTGCGAGACCGTGCTCGAGGCCCTGGCCACGCTCGGCGTCATGCAGACGCCCGAGCATCCGGGCCTCTTCACGCGCTGGACCACCGCCGTCGAACGCGACCAGCGCCCTTCCACCAAGGTCGAGGCACCGGCCCCGCTGGGCTGGTGGCGCGCGGCCGATGGCCTCGACGAGTCTCTGGTGGCGCGGCTGTTCGGCCATCTGAAACGTCCCAGGCAGGAACCGCCCGCCGAGGTCGCCGAGCCGGTTCGGCGCAAGCCCGCCGCCGGCGCGCGCGCCAAGTCGATCCCCGGGCCGCCGGCCGCGGGCGACGTGCATGCCGTGCGGCTGCGCGAAGACCTGTGGACCGCCGCCTACTGCCACGAAGTGAAGGCCGATCATCGCGGCATCGTGCGTGGCCGCGTGGAATACCTGGACCTGCTCTCGCCCACGCCGCCCACCGCCGAGCAGATCGCCGGCATCGGCTTTCGCGACCGCCGCAACGGCGAGCGCTGGCAGAGTTGGGTCGCCGGGCTCGGCAAGACCACCGGCGTGACGCGGATCGCGGTCGGCGTGCCGGCGCCATCGCATGCCCAGCCCCTGCCGGAACGCATTCCCGGCGGCCAGGCCAGCGACCTGAAGCACCTGGCCGGCTGGCACTTTCCGGCCACACCCTGAACGAGGACCCACCATGACCCAGCGCGCCACCCAACTCATCGACACGCTGGGGCTGCAGCCGCATCCCGAGGGCGGCTGGTACCGCGAGGTGTTCCGCTCCGCCGTGCAAGTGCGTCCCGCCGACGAGCGCGCGGCCCGCAGCGCGCTCACCAGCATCTACTTCCTGCTCGAAGCCGGCCAGCATTCGCGCTGGCACCGGGTGCTGTCCGACGAGGTCTGGGTGCATCTCGAAGGCGTGCCGCTGGCACTGTGGACCTGCGATGCCGCGCTGCGCACCGCGCCGGCGCATGCGCGGCTCGGGCCGGTCGACGTGCACGGCACGCGACCCCAGCACGTGGTGCCGGCGGGCCAGTGGCAGGCCGCGCGGCCGATCGAAAGCCATTCGGCGGGCGACTTCACGCTGGTCGCCTGCATGGTCGGGCCGGGCTTCGACTTCGCCGACTTCTCGCTGATGGCGCCCGACGGCGACGAGGCCGCCGCGGTGCGCCATCACTGGCCCGAACTCGCCGCGCTGATCTGAACGATCAGCCGCGGCGCTGCTTGACCGCCTGCGACAGCGTCTCGAGCACCTGGGTCGAATCGTCCCAGCCCAGGCAGGCGTCGGTGATGCTCTTGCCGTATTCGAGGCCCGCGATCTTGTCCTTGCCCGGCGTGAACTTCTGGGCGCCGGCCTGCAGGTGGCTCTCGACCATCACGCCGAACACGCGGCGCGAACCGCCGGCGATCTGGTCGGCGATGTCCTTCGCGACGTCGATCTGCTTCTGGTGCTGCTTCGAGCTGTTGGCATGGCTGCAATCGACCATCAGCGTGGGCGGCAGCTTGGCCGCCTCGAGGTCCTTGCAGGCCGCCTCGACGCTGGCCGCGTCGTAGTTGGGCGCCTTGCCGCCGCGCAGGATCACGTGGCAGTCGCGGTTGCCGTTGGTCTGCACGATCGCGACCTGGCCGTTCTTGTGCACCGAGAGGAAATGGTGGCCGCGGGCCGCGGCCTGGATGGCGTCGGTGGCGATGCGGATGTTGCCGTCGGTGCCGTTCTTGAAGCCGATCGGCGCCGACAGCCCCGAGGCCAGTTCGCGGTGCACCTGGCTCTCGGTGGTGCGCGCGCCGATCGCACCCCAGGCGATCAGGTCGCCGATGTACTGCGGCGAGATCACATCGAGGAACTCGCTGCCCGCCGGCAGGCCCAGGCGGTTGATGTCGATCAGCAGCTGGCGCGCGATGCGCAGGCCTTCGTCGATGCGGTAGCTCTCGTCGAGGTAGGGGTCGTTGATCAGGCCCTTCCAGCCGACCGTGGTGCGCGGCTTCTCGAAGTACACGCGCATCACGATCTCCAGCGTGTCGGCGTACTTCTCGCGCTCGACCTTGAGGCGGCGCGCGTAGTCGAGCGCGGCGGCCGGGTCGTGGATCGAGCAAGGACCCATCACCACCAGCAGACGGTCGTCCTTGCCGCCCATGATGTTGTGGATGTTGCGGCGCGTGCCCGTGATCAGCGTTTCGACCGGCGTGCCGCGAATCGGGAAGAAGCGGATCAGATGTTCGGGAGGGGGGAGCACGTTGATGTCCTTGATGCGTTCGTCGTCGGTCTTGCTGGTTTTTTCGACGCTCGCATACCAGCTCTCGCTGGCCGGGGCAGTGTTCGTGCTCATGAGGGTTCCTTGTTGGATTGAATATCGTCAGGGCATAAAAAAACCGCCGGGGCTGCTTGCGCCGGCGGTTCTGGGAGGGGTGCCTGTCTGCTTTACGCGCTCGCCTCTCGTCCGCCGGAAACCGGGAACCAAAAGTAGGCAAAGAAATAGGCGCGGAGAGCGGCGGACATGGGCGCGAATGTAGCACGGAAAAACAAAACCCGGCTTGGAGGCCGGGCGTTCGTTGTTTTGGCGCCGGGCGGGCCGGCGCCTCGGTGCGGGCTCAGCGGTAGCCCGACTCGTTGGCGTTGTGGATGATCCAGATCAGGTTGCCGCTCGAGTAGTCGCCCATGCCGCCGCCCGCGAAGATCAGGCGGCCCTGGCCCTTGTAGGTCATCTCGAAGCGATGGCGGTCGCTGCCGAAATAGAACGGGATGAAGGCCTTGCCGGTCACGTAGGCGCCCTGGTCGGTGGGCTGGCCCGCGAGGTCGGTGACCTGCTTGGCGCTCATGCCGATCTGCAGCCGGGCGAACTTGCTGTTGCGCGCCGGGTTGCCGGTGATCTCGCCCTCGTAGCCGTTGAGACCCTTGACGGTGCGGCCGCTGCCGGCCTCGACCTTCGACGAATCGACGACATTGCCCTGGGCGTCCATGCCG
>NZ_JBZAYE010000645.1:0-3998 GCF_058244205.1 Variovorax sp. 20P10.2.4 | reverse complement strand
AGCGCGCCGCTCCAGGGCGCGGCCAGCAGTTCGGGCGCGATCGCCAGCGTGAGCCGTTCCTCCAGCCCCTGCGTGAGCGCCAGCGCCTGCGCGTCGAGCTGGCGCAGCTGCGCCGCCAGCGCGCGCGCCTGCGGCTCGAGCGAGCGCGCGGCGGCCGTGGGACGGGGCTCGCGGCCCTTGCGGTCGAACAGCTGCAGGTCGAGCTCGGCCTCGAGGTGGGCGATGGCCATGCTGACCGCCGACGGCACGCGGCGCAGGGCGCGGGCGGCGGCCGAGAAGGAGCCGTGGTCGATCACGGCCAGGAAGACCTCGACGCTGTCGCTGGAGAAGCTCATGGCGGTTTTCGGATCGACCTATCAATAAAACTGAAATAAGTTGACTTTTTATATCAGCAGAAGACACATAAAGTCCAGGCATTGCAGTCACACAACAAGCCAAGGAGAGAGTCCGTCATGCAGGGAATCCAGCGCCGCATCGTCTACATCACCCTCTACGAAGGGATCGCCATCGTGGCCGCCAGCGCCGGGCTGGCGCTGATGACGGGCGCCGGCCTCGGCCATTCGGGCGTGTTGGCGGTGGCGGCCTCGGTCATCGCGGTGATCTGGAACCTGATCTTCAACAGCCTGTTCGAGCGCTGGGAGGCGCGCCAGGCGGTGCGCGGGCGCAGCATCAAGCGCCGCATCGCCCATGCCATCGGCTTCGAGGGCGGGCTGATCGGCCTGCTGGTGCCAATGTTCGCCTGGGGCCTGGGCATCTCGCTGTGGCAGGCGCTGGTGATGGACCTGGGGCTGGTGATCTTCTTCCTGGTCTACACCTTCGTCTTCAACTGGGCCTTCGACCGCGCCTTCGGGCTGCCGGCCTCGGCGGCGCCGGTCGCGCAGGCGGCCTGAGCCTTTCCGGCGGCCCGCGGATACACCCGCGGGCCGTTGGCACGGCCGGCAGCCGGTAAAATCGCCACCCCTTCCAAGGAGCGTTGCAGCGGCGGCGCGCGGGACCCCGGCTCGGGTCCGCGCACCCGCCGTCAGGCTTGGAAGGCGCCTTCTCGCAGAACCTGCCCGGAAGGCCCGGTTGCAACGACGCTCACCTGACGTGTCTTCCCCTGCCCAGGTGAGCCCCATGAGCGATGTCCCCGCGCCTTTCGTTTCTCCCATGAAGCTGTCCGGTCTCGAACCGGTGGCCATCGGCGAGGGATCCCTGTTCGTCAACATCGGCGAGCGCACCAACGTCACCGGTTCCAAGGCCTTCGCGCGCATGATCCTCAACGGCCAGTTCGAGGAGGCGCTGGCGGTCGCGCGCCAGCAGGTCGAGAACGGCGCGCAGGTGATCGACATCAACATGGACGAGGCCATGCTCGACAGCAAGGCCGCGATGGTGCGCTTCCTCAACCTGATCGCCAGCGAACCCGACATCGCGCGCGTGCCGGTGATGGTCGACAGCTCGAAGTGGGAAGTGATCGAGGCCGGCCTGCGCTGCATCCAGGGCAAGGGCATCGTCAACTCGATCTCCATGAAGGAGGGCGTGGACAAGTTCAAGCACGAGGCGAAGCTCGTGAAGCGCTACGGCGCGGCCGCCGTGGTGATGGCCTTCGACGAGAAGGGCCAGGCCGACACCTACGAGCGCAAGGTCGAGATCTGCGAGCGCGCCTACCGCATCCTGGTCGACGAGGTGGGTTTCCCGCCCGAGGACATCATCTTCGACCCGAACATCTTCGCGATCGCCACCGGCATCGAGGAGCACGACAACTACGCGGTCGACTTCATCAACGCCGTGCGCTGGATCAAGCAGAACCTGCCGGGCGCCAAGGTCTCGGGCGGGGTGTCGAACGTGAGCTTCAGCTTCCGCGGCAACGACCCGGTGCGCGAGGCGATCCACACCGTGTTCCTGTACCACGCGATCCAGGCCGGCATGGACATGGGCATCGTCAACGCCGGCATGGTCGGCGTCTACGACGACCTCGAGCCCGAGCTGCGCGAGCGCGTGGAGGACGTGGTGCTCAACCGCCGGCCCGACGCCGGCGAGCGCCTCGTCGAAGTGGCCGAGAGCGCCAAGAGCGGTGCCAAGGACGACAGCAAGAAGCTCGAGTGGCGCGGCACGCCCGAGCAGCCGGTGCACGTCAACCAGCGGCTGTCGCACGCCATGGTGCATGGCATCACCGACTTCATCGTGGAAGACACCGAGGAGGCCTACCAGCAGATCCTCGCCAAGGGCGGCCGTCCGCTGCACGTGATCGAAGGCCCGCTGATGGACGGCATGAACATCGTGGGCGACCTGTTCGGCCAGGGCAAGATGTTTCTGCCGCAGGTGGTGAAGTCGGCGCGCGTGATGAAGTCGGCCGTGGCCCACCTCATCCCCTACATCGAGGAAGAGAAGCGCCAGGACGAGGCCGCGGGCCGCGACGTGCGCACCAAGGGCAAGATCATCATCGCCACCGTGAAGGGCGACGTGCACGACATCGGCAAGAACATCGTCACCGTCGTGCTCCAGTGCAACAACTTCGAGGTGGTGAACATGGGCGTGATGGTCCCGTGCCACGAGATCCTCGCCAAGGCGAAGGTCGAGGGCGCGGACATCGTGGGCCTGTCGGGCCTGATCACGCCGAGCCTCGAGGAGATGCAGTACGTGGCCGGCGAGATGCAGAAGGACGACCACTTCCGCATCAAGAAGATCCCGCTCCTGATCGGCGGCGCCACCACCAGCCGCGTGCACACGGCCGTGAAGATCGCGCCGCACTACGAAGGCCCGGTGGTCTACGTGCCCGACGCCTCGCGCAGCGTGAGCGTGGCGCAGTCGCTCTTGAGCGACCAGGCCGCGGCCTACATCGGCGAGATCAACGCCGACTACGAGAAGGTGCGCACGCAGCACGCCAACAAGAAGCAGGTGCCGCTGTGGCCGCTGGCCAAGGCGCGCGCCAACAAGACGCCCATCGACTGGTCGAGCTACGTGCCGCCCGCGCCCAAGTTCATTGGCCGGCGCATGTTCCGCAACTTCGACCTGACCGAGCTCGCCAAGTACATCGACTGGGGCCCGTTCTTCCAGACCTGGGACCTCGCGGGGCCATTCCCGGCCATCCTCAAGGACGAGATCGTCGGCACCGAGGCCGTGCGCGTCTACGCCGACGGCCAGCGCATGCTCAAGCGCCTGATCGAGGGCCGCTGGCTCAGCGCGAGCGGCGTGGTCGGCTTCTGGCCGGCCAACACCGAGAACGACGACGACATCGTGCTCTACACCGACGAGTCGCGCAGCGAGGCCGCGCTCACCTGGTACGGCCTGCGCCAGCAGACCGAGAAGCAGGAGATCGAGGGCACGATGCGCCCGAGCCGCTGCCTGGCCGACTTCGTCGCGCCGCGCGACAGCGGCCTGAAGGACTACGTGGGCATGTTCGCCGTGACCGCGGGCCTGGGCGTGGAGAAGAAGGAGAAGTACTTCGTCGACGACCTCGACGACTACTCCGCGATCATGCTCAAGGCGCTGGCCGACCGGCTGGCCGAGGCCTTCGCCGAGGCCATGCACCACCGCGTGCGCACCGACCTCTGGGGCTACGCGGCCGACGAGGCGCTGAGCAACGAGCAGATGATCGCCGAGAAGTACCGCGGCATCCGCCCCGCGCCCGGCTACCCGGCCTGCCCCGACCACAGCGTGAAGAAGCCGATGTTCGACCTCCTGAACTGCACGGACATTGGCATGAGCCTGACCGAAAGCCTCGCTATGATGCCGGCCGCCAGCGTGTCGGGGTTCTACCTCGGGCACCCCGACAGCACGTACTTCAACGTAGGCAAAATCGGCCATGACCAGCTGCAGGACCAGGCGGTGCGCCGCAAGGCGAGCGAATCCGAACTGGAACGGCTGCTGGCGCCCAACCTCTGACGGCGCGCGGCGGGCCCTTCCGTTCCCCCGCGCCGCCGCCATCCACGCCGCCCGCCTCGCGGGCCGCTGAACCGATCCAGGCTTCCGGGGGATTCCCATTCAGACACTGCTCTTCATCCTCGCGCACCACGCGG
>NZ_JBZAYE010000644.1:0-4000 GCF_058244205.1 Variovorax sp. 20P10.2.4 | reverse complement strand
TGCTCGCGGCCGAGCATGCGCTGCGCGCGAGCAACGCCGACATCGGCGCCGCGCGCGCCGCCTTCTTCCCGCGCATCGCGCTCACCGCCTCGGCGGGCACGGCCAGCAGCACGCTGTCGGGCCTGTTCGCCAGCGGCAGCAGCGCCTGGAGCTTCGCGCCCTCGATCAGCGTGCCGATCTTCGACGGCGGCGCCAACCGCGCCAACCTGCGCGTGGCCGAGGCGCAGCAGAAGATCCAGCTCGCGAGCTACGAGAAGACGGTGCAGACCGCGTTCCGCGAAGTGGCCGATGCGCTGGCCGAGCGCCGCACGCTGGCCGAGCGGCTGGACGCGCAGCGCTCGCTGCTCGACGCCACCTCGCGCAGCTTCTCGCTGTCGCAGTCGCTGTTCCGCAGCGGCGCCAGCAGCTACCTCGACGTGCTCGATGCGCAGCGCGCCTACTACGCCGCGCAGCAGACGCTGATCGGCCTGCAGCTCACCGAGCAGACCAACCGGCTCACGATCTACAAGGTGCTGGGCGGGGGCTGGAAGGAGAGCTGAGGCGGCTCAGGCCGAAGCCGCCACGCCCGGCGCCGGCCGCAGCAGCCAGCGCACTTCCTTCGTCTGCTCGCTGTCCGGGTAGCGGTTCTCGAGCGTGGTCAGGATCGGCTGCGCCATGTCCGAGCGGCCCAGCCCCTGCACCAGCACGCGCGCGGCCAGCTCGTAGGCCTGCGGGATCGCGGCATGGCCGCGGAAGCGCCGGTCGAAGCCCGACAGCAGCGCCAAGGTGCCGTGGGCATCGCCGCCGCGCCATTCGGCGCGCGCCATCGCGATCACCATCGCGGGGTCCTCGAGCGCGAAGGCCTTGTCCTTCTCGCGGCAGGTCTTGAACACCTTGAGCGCCTCGGACGCGAGGTCGCGCCGCATCAGCAGCGGGATGAAGCGGCGCGCCTGGTCGAGCATCGTGTCCTTCTTGTCGGGCACGAGCGCCAGCACGCGGTGGTAGCGGCGCTGCGCCGCGAGGTCGTCCGAAGGCGCGGTGCGCTGCGCCTCGTAGGCGAGGCCGAGCGCGGCCGCGAGGTCGCCGTCGGTGATGCACTGCGCGACCTCGGCGTCGAGGCGCTGCGCCGCGATCTGCTCGGGCGTGCGGCGGTCCACCGGTGCGCCGTCGTCCACGCCGCCGCCGGGCAGCAGGTCGATGCCCAGCGCCGCATGGTGCTGGTACATCACGTAGCCCAGCAGGCTGGCCATCACCCAGCCGAAATAGATGAAGGCGAAGTTGATGATCGGCAGCGCGATGCGCCCGTTCATCACCGGCAGCAGCATGGCGATCGCGATCTGCGCGCCGGTGCTCAGCAGGAACAGGAAGAAGCACAGCAGCGCATAGGGCCAGCCGATGATGCGCATCGTCTCCCACACGTAGCCGGGGTTCATCGCCTGGAAGAAGCTGCACGACTGCACCAGCACGATCACCGCGGCCGGGAAGGTGAAGGACATGACGAACACGCCGACCGTGGCGAGCATCGGGTCGAGCTTGGCCAGTGCGCCGATCGCGATGCCCTGCACCAGCGAGATCGCGAACAGCTTCCACGGCAGGTTGACCCACTCGTCGTCGAGCGTGCGCGGGAAGTCGGCCGAGCGCCAGATGCCGCGCGAGCCCAGCGCCACCACCTTGAAGCCGTAGCGGCTCGCGGCCAGCACGATGCCCAGCTCGATCAGCAGGATCGCCAGCACGTCGGGCAGGAAGAACACCGCCTCGAACAGCAGGCTGCACAGCGCGAGCGCCAGCCCGTACATCAGCGGGCGCATCTGGAACGGAAAGGCGAAGAAGCTGTTGAGGCGGTGCCAGAACGGCGGCGGCGCGGGCCGGTCGTCGTCCTCGCGGATGCGGTCACGGGTGCTCATGGCACGGCCCTCACTTCTTGAAGAAATCGCTCTGCCGCATCGCGCCGGCGCCCTGCAGGCGCACCAGCGTGCTCTGGTCGGAACGCACCAGCCGCACCTGGCCGAGCTCGCGCTCGATGCGCTGCTCGAAGCTGGAGGCGAACTGCATCGCCTGCTCGCCCATCTTGAGCCGGCTGGTGCCCTTGACGATGGCGCTCTTGCGGTCCGAGGCGAGCTCGACCGAATCGAGGTGGTAGTCGTACTCGATGGTCAGGATGCCGCCCATCGCCTCGCCGATCACCTCGAAGGTCTTGAAGCTGTCGCGCGCGGCATCGCAGGCCTGGGCGCGGTTCAGGGTGCTGTCCTGCGACTGGCCGAGCACGGTGGTGCGGTCCTGCACCACGGCCCGGCTGCTGAGCTGCTTGCACAGCCGCTCGGGATCGCGCGAGAGGATGGCGTGCGCCTCCTGCTCGTAGTACTGGCGGACCAGCGGTTCATCGAGCTTGCGACCGCCGATGAAGTAATACCACGCGCCCACGCAGAGCGCGATCACGATCGCGATGTTCCTCATGCTCCGCCCCGCGCGCCGCAGCGCCCCGCTCCTGTTATGTGCGGGGCAGTATACGTTCACAAATGTTTCAAACGACCCACCCAAAAGGGGGGCCGCGCGGGGGCATGGAGCAACGGAAAACCGGGGTCGCGGCCCCGGTCTTCAAGGTGCGCGAGGGCTCAGCCCGCGCGGTAGAAGATGTAGTCGGCCTGGTACTTCACGACCTGCTTCTGGCCCATGTTCGAGGCACCGCAGGCCGCGCCCGGCGCCACGCCGCCCTGGGTCGCCACGCGCTGGATGTAGCTCACGTTCTGCATGGCACCGGCGCCCGTGGCCGGGTTGGCCTTCACGAGCTGGTGCGGGATGTTGCCGGTGCCGTTCGGAGCGACGGCGACTTGCGTGGCCGTGACCTTCGAGCCGTCGGCGCTTTCCCAGGTGGCCGGCGGGCCGTAGTACTTGCCGACCTGCTTGCCGGCGCGGTCCCACAGCTTCGCATCGGGGCCGACGAAGAACCACTCGTACTGGCCGGCGGCGTTGGCCTTGACGCGGCATTCGTAGGTGATGTCGCCGGTGCCCACGGTTTCCATGGCCACCGTGTGGCCGGCCGGCACCTTCACCGCGTCGGGCAGGGCGGCCTGCGAGAACGTCGCGGCGGGCTTGGCGCCCATGCCGGAGCAGGCGGCGAGCCCAACCACGGCCAGCGCGGCGGCCAGGGCGTTCAGGGTGCGGATGTGCATGATCGTTTCCTTTTTCAGATCGGCTTCGGGAGAGGTGAAAGAAGAAGCGGTCCGTTGTTGTCGTGAGTTTCGACGGCCTCTTGCGCCTGTACGCGCGCGGTGGGCCGATGGATTCAGCCGGCGCCAAAAACCGGTTGAATCCGGCGCCGCGGCGCGGGCGTATTCCAGGGATGGAAAGCGATGCCCCACAATCCGCGCATGACCGCACCCAGCCCCGACGCCGAGCTGATGGCGCTGATCGACCGGATCGGCCATCGCGACGAAGCCGCCCTGCGCATCCTGTACGACCGGACCGCCCCCAAGCTCATGGGCCTCGCGATGCGCGTGGTACGCCAGCGCGAATGGGCCGAGGACGTGCTGCAGGAGAGCTTTCTCACCGTCTGGCGCGTGGCCGGCGACTACCGCGCCAGCCTGAGCCCGCCGCTGGCCTGGCTCGGGCTGATCGTGCGCAGCCGCGCGCTCGACCTGCTGCGCCGCCGCACCGCCGATCGGGCCCAGCTCACGCAGGAATTCGACGAACTGCTGGCCGACACCCTCGAATCCGATGCACCGAACCCGGCCGACACGGCCGATGCCAGCGAGCAGGCCTGGGCGCTGCACCAGTGCCTGAGCCAGCTCGAGGGCCGGCAGCGCGAGGTGGTCAGCCTGGCCTACCTGCGCGAGCTCAGCCATGGCGAACTGGCCGACCAGCTCAAGCTGCCGCTGGGCACGGTCAAGACCTGGATCCGGCGCGGCCTGGAGAAACTGCGCGTCTGCATGGGACGCTTCGCGTAGGCGCAGAGAAAGTAGCCCCGCCATGAAACTCACCGCCCATCCCGAACTGCTGGAGCTGCTGGCCGCGAGCCACGCGC
>NZ_JBZAYE010000643.1:0-4000 GCF_058244205.1 Variovorax sp. 20P10.2.4 | reverse complement strand
GAACTTGAACACCTGGCCCGCGCGCGCCACCTCGGCCACGGCCTCGGGCAGCACCCTGCCCTCCTCGCGCGCCAGCAGCAGGCCCAGCTCGTCCTTGCGCGCCAGCAGCTCGGCGCCGATGCGGTCGAGCACGTCGGCGCGGCGCTGCGGCGTGCTGTGGCTCCAGTGGGGGAAGGCGTCGGAGGCGGCGCGGATCGCCGCGTCGGTCTGGCGGCGGTCGGCCCGTGCGTACTCGGCCACCACTTCGCTGGTGTCCGAGGGATTGGTGCTCACACCGGTGGTCGCGCTGGTTTCCCAGCGGCCGTTGATGTACTGCCGCACGTTCTGATGGATCTCGCCGTGGAACACCGTGGCGCCGACCTTGTCTCTGTTGTTGTTGGGGGGGATTGGCGGCAGTCTAGGAATGAAACGGATATCGATCCAATCATTTTTTCGACAAAATGAATATCGATCGAGACATTCTGGAAAACCCGGGCGAACCGAGGTTCTCACCCTTCATGACGAACTACACCCATTGGTTTATCCGCGCGCGGCTCAAGACGCGCCAGCTGCTGCTGCTGGTGGCGCTGGCCGAGGAAGGCAACATCCACCGCGCGGCGCAGGTGCTCAACATGACCCAGCCGGCGGCCTCCAAGCTGCTCAAGGACCTGGAGGACGTGCTCGAGGTGCCGCTGTTCGAGCGGCTGCCGCGCGGCATGCGGCCGACCTGGTACGGCGAGACCATGATCCGCCACGCGCGGGTGGCGCTCGCGAGCCTGAACCAGGCGCACGACGAGCTCACCGCGCTCAAGGCCGGCCGCTTCGGCCAGGTGAGCGTGGGCGCGATCACCGCGCCGGGCCTCACGCTGCTGCCGCCCGCGGTGGCGATGGTCAAGCGCGAGCAGCCCCACCTGCGGATCTCGCTCGAGATCGAGACCAGCCCGGTGCTGATCGAGCGGCTCGAGCAGGGCAAGCTCGACATCCTGGTGGCGCGGCTGTTCGCCGAGCACGACAAGTCGCAGCTGCGCTACGAGGCGCTGACCGAGGAGCCGGTGTGCGCGCTGGTGCGCCCCGGCCATCCGCTGCTGGGCGTGAGCGGCCTCACGCTGCGCGACGTGGTCGGCGAAGGCTGGATCGTGCCGCCAGCCGGCAGCGTGCTGCGGCACCGCTTCGAGCTGATGTTCCAGGAGGAGGGACTGCAGCCGCCGATCAACACCATCGAGAGCTCGGCGCTGCTGTTCATCACGCGCATGCTGCAGCAGAGCGACATGGTGGCGGTGCTGGCGACCGACGTGGCGCGCTACTACGCCGCGCACGGCATCGTGTCGCTGCTGCCGCTGGACATGCCCTGCCACATGGACGCCTTCGGCATCATCACGCGCACCGACCGGCTGTTGTCACCGGCGGCCAAGGTGATGATGAAGGCGCTGAAGACGGCGAGCCTCAGCGTCTATGGGCGCAAGTTGGAGATCGACTGAATGCGGGAGCGGGCAGCCGGACGCGAAGAACGCGAAGGTTTCGCGAAGTACGCAAAAGAGACCTCAAAAAATTTGGTATTCCTTTCGCGCCCTTCGCGAAACCTTCGCGTCCTCTGCGTCCGGCTGTTCGGCTGTCTCTCTCAGGTCCACCCAGCATCCACGGTGAACTCCTGCGCCGTGCACATCCGCGCATCGTCCGAGGCCAGGAACAGCACCATGCGCGCGATGTCCTCGGGCATGAGCTTGTCGGGCAGGCACTGGTTGCGCTTGAGGGCCTGCTCGCCCTCGGCGTCGAGCCACAGCGCGACCTGGCGCTCGGTCATCACCCAGCCGGGCGAGACGGTGTTGATGCGGATGCGGTCGCGGCCCAGCTCCACCGCGAGGCCGCGCGTGAGGCCGTTGACCGAGGACTTGGCGATCGCATAGCAGGGATAGCCCGAGCCCTTGGTCTGCCAGCCGGTGGAGCCGAGGTTGACGATCGAGCCCGCGCCAAGGCGCTTCATGCCCGGCACCACCGACTGGATCGCGAACAGCGCGGGGCGCTCGTTGATCGCCATGCGGTTGTCGTAGTAGTCGGGCGTGACCGACTCGAGCGTGTGGCGGTCGTCGCTCGCGACGTTGTTGACCAGCACGGCGAAGTCGCCGAGTTCGGTGGCCGCATCGGCGATGGCGGCCTGCAGCGCGCCGATGTCGCGCACGTCGCAGGCGCGCCACCAGGGCGCCGCGTGGCCGGCCTGCGCGATGCGTTGCGCGAGTTCGGCGCTGGCGGCTTCGGCGATGTCGACGAAGGCCACCCTGGCGCCCTGCGCGGCGAAGGCCGACACGATGGCCGCGCCGATGCCGCTGCCGCCGCCCGTGACGAACACGGTGCGGCCCGAGAGGCTGGGGTGGATGGCGAGGGAGGAGGAAGCGGTCAAGGAGGTCTCCGGACGGGGTGGTCTTGATGCATTGCAAATTGCATATCAATGCATACAGTTATTTTTGATTTCCGTTATCAATATGCCTTGATACGATCCGCGGCGTCAAGAAGACCCCGCCATCCGGCACACAAGAAAGAAGGCACGCGCCATGACCGCCGCAGAGACAAGCCCCCTCCCCGCGCCGACGATCCTCGGCACGCCCGAATGCATCTGGGATGCCGGCGCCAACCTCGGCGAAGGCACGCTGTGGTCGCCGCGCGAGCAGGCGCTCTACTGGATCGACATCCTCACGCCGCGGCTGTTCCGCTTCCACCCCGCGAGCGGCGAGCGCCGGACCTGGCGCTTCGCCGAGGAGATCACGGCCATCGCCGAGCGCGCCGCCGCCCCGGGCCTGGTGATCACCCTGCGCCGCGGCTTCGCCTTCTTCGATCCCGCGACGGCGCCCGAGGGCGAGATCGCCTCGCCCGCCTATCTGCACCAGCCCGAGCCCGAGCGCGCGGGCAACCGCTTCAACGACGGCAAGTGCGATGCGCGCGGCCGCTTCTGGGGCGGCAGCATGGACTTCGACTGCCAGGCGCCCACCGGCGCGCTCTACCGCTACGACGGCGACGGCCGCTGCAGCCGGCACGACGACGGCTTCGAGGTCACGAACGGCCCGACCTGGTCGGCCGACGGTCGCACCCTGTACTTCAACAACACGGTGCTTAACCACCTCTACGCCTACGACTTCGACATGGAGGCCGGCACGGTGGCGAACCGCCGCCTCTGGCACCGCTTCCCCGCCACCGACGGCCTGCCCGACGGCATGACCACCGACGCGGCCGGCCGGCTGTGGATCGCGCACTGGGACGGCGCCTGCGTGAGCTGCCACGACCCGGTGAGCGCGCGGGAACTCGCGCGCATCGTGCTGCCCGCGGGCAACGTCACCGACTGCGCCTTCGGCGGGCCCGACCTGCGCACGCTCTACATCTCGACCGCGCGCAACGGCCGCACCGAAGCGCAGCTCGCGTCGGAACCGCTGGCCGGCGGCCTGTTCGCGGTGCGCGTCGACGGCCCGGGTGTACCGGCGAGCCTGTTCGCAGGCTGACCCGACCCTGCTGGCCCCACGGGCACGGGGGATTGCGATGCCGGCGACGCCGAGTCGCCGGACAATCCCCCGCTTCGCTCCGACGGCCATGCTGCACTTCACGACCGACGACCTCCGCCCGCAGGACCGCTTCGACCACTGGTGCGAGGTGCGCGGCCGGCACCTGTTCGGCGTCACGATCGAGCTGCCGCGCGAGCGGCGCACGGCCTTCGAAGGGCACTTCCTCTCCACGCCGGTCGGCGATACGAACTTCTGCGCCAGCGTCTCCGAGCTGCGCGCCTCCTCCTACCGCGTGAGCCGCACGCGCGCCGACATCGCGCGCGTCGCGGGCCAGAGCCTGTGCATCGGCCTGCAGGTGCGCGGCCCGGGCTGGGTCAGCAGCGGCCGCGACGAAGGCCGGCTGGTGCGCGAGGGCGACCTCGTGGTCCACCATGCCGACCTGCCGTTCGAGGCCACGCCGATGCGCGGCGACGGCTTCGATTTCCGCTCGCTGCGCATACCGCTCGCGCCCGGCATGCTGCTGGGCGCGCGCGCCG